>CAZOOX010000011.1:0-46389 GCA_964581545.1 uncultured Anaerolineaceae bacterium | reverse complement strand
GGGCGGAGGGTGAGGGCAGCCCCAATCTCTGCCAAAAGCATCTTTTGCGTAACATCAGTAAGTAAGGGCGGGGCTTCGCGCAGTACTTCGTAGAAGCAGACCCGCCCTTACTGTATAATTTAGCCATGTCAAAACAAATTTTCCTTGCCCTTATTTTTGCCCTGCTCACATCCTGCACTGTGCCGCAAGAAGTTGCGCCGACATCAACAGCTTTGCCAAGTGAGACCGCGACAGAAACATTTCTTCCAACAGATACGCCTGTGCCAACATTAACATCCACGCCAACGCTCGCGCCTACAGCTACATTTACTCCTACATTTACCCCAACCATCGTGCCCACCTACGCCATTTTACGCGGTGAAGTCCTTGAGCGCGCCAATTGTCGCTATGGCCCCGGTGCGCCCTATCTTTATAAATATGGTCTCGTTAAAGGCAGCAATCTTGAGATCATCGGCCGTTTGGATGACGCAAGCTGGATCCAAATTCAGGCCATCGGCGGCGATAATCCCTGCTGGGTGAAAGCCTCTCTGATGAACGTTAAAGGCGACCCTTTTAGCATTGCACCCGTTTACCCCGATGATGCCCCGCTGCCCGTCTCTCCCTATTATGTCCCCCTGCAGCTGATCGAAGTTACCCGTGAAATGGATCAGGTCACCATTCGTTGGTATGGGCAGACCCTCCGCGCGGGCGATGAAGAATTTGAAAATGCCCCCCTCTATCTTGCCGAAATTTGGGCCTGTGAAAATGGCGAGATCAAATTTACCCCTCACGGTCTTTGGCAGGAAAAGATCACCGTCACAGACCAAGCCGGATGCACCACGCCCTCGCATGGACGCATCTACTTCTCTGAAAAACACGGCTATGCAGGTCCCACTGAATTTGAGTTGCCAGAGCATAACGAGTGAAAAAGACAATTTTATGGGGATTGGCGGCGTTGCTCCTCTTGAGCGGATGCCAGTCTTTTTCCACGATTCCCTCCCCAGCTTCGACAGCATCTCCAACAACGCCGCCTGAAACCGCGACTCCATTTCCGCTTGCCACCGCTACTCAAACATCCCCTCCGCCCACTGTAACGGCAACTGAAATACCGCAGCCTGTAATAGAGCGTGTTCTCATCATCACGGTAGATGGTTTGCGCCCGGAGCCAATTTCTTTTGACCTTATGCCAAATCTGCTTTCTTTAATGGAGCAGGGAGTTTATTCATTAACGGCTCAAACGATATATCCCAGTTCAACCCTACCTGCGCACGCATCCATGTTTACAAGCATGTGTCCCGATAAACACGGCGTAGATTGGAACGACTATTTCCCAAAGCGTGGATATGCCAATAGCCCCACCCTTTTTGAGATCGCTCACGAAGCGGGTTTAAAAACAGTCATGATCGTGAGCAAAGAAAAATTGCAGCAAATTACTCGGCCAGAGAGTATAGATGTCTTTAAATTTGTCAACGATAGAGATTCTGTCGTTGCCGAAGCCTCTGCACCTATCATCGCCGAAGGCTTTGATCTGATGCTCATTCATCTTTCTCTTGTCGATATTCTTGGGCACGAATATGGCTGGCTCTCGCCCGACTATTTTATTGGCGCGCACCGGGCAGACGAAGCCATCGGCATGATTTTGGCGGCACTGGATGAAGCCGGCATCCGCCAGGGCACGCTGATCATTGTCACCGCCGATCATGGCGGGCATGAAACGTCACACGGCGGCAGTTCTGCCGAAGAAATGACAGTGCCCTGGATCTTATCGGAAGCCAGCCTGATCTCAGGTGAGATCCAGCGTCCCATTGGCATTGTCGATACAGCCGCAACAGCGGCATATGCGCTTATTCTGCCAATCCCCTCCATTTGGGACGGGATTCCTGTCTACGAAGCCTTTGGAGAAAATCTGCCAACAAGAGTAGAATTGCCTTGTCAATAAAGGATTATTTATGTTAACGCGTTTGAAAAGTATCTATCACGAATACACCCCAAAATTCTGGCTGGTGGTTGGGGTTTCGTTCATTGATCGTATCGGCGGAACGATGCTTTTCCCCTTTTTTAGTCTTTATATTACCTGGAAATTCGATGTCGGGATGACCCAAGCCGGCATCGTTTTGGGGATTTTCTCCGCTTTTGGCTTGATCGGTAACTTCATCGGCGGTGCGCTCACCGATAAATTTGGTCGGCGTAATTTAATTATTATTGGCTTGATTTTTAGCGCGCTAAGCACTCTTGCGTTGGGGTTGGTGAATGAACTTGCTGCACTATACTCTCTGGCTGTGATCGTCGGCTTGCTGTCCAATATTGCTGGTCCCGCTCATCAAGCGATGATCGCCGATATTCTGCCCGAAGAGCAACGCACTGAAGGATTTGGTGTGCTGCGTGTAGTTGCCAATCTTTCCTGGATCATCGGTCCCTCCATTGGCGGATTTGTTGCTAATCGTTCTTATTTTGCCCTCTTTGTTACAGATGCGGTCATCAGCTCTGTTGTGGCTATTCTTTTCTACTTTCTTATCAGTGAAACAAAACCAGAAGCCAGCGAAGAAACCGGATCTGAAAGCATGCTTCAGACTTTCAGAGGTTACTTCATCGTTTTGCGGAATATGGCATATATGGCCTTTATCACCGCGGCAATTCTGATGGGCTTGGTTTATCAGCAGATGTATAACTCGCTCTCTGTCTACTTGCGCGATAACCATAGCATTGCCCCCCAAGGCTATGGATTCTTAATGAGTACGAGCGCGATCACGGTCATCTTGCTCCAGTTTTGGACGACACGCAAGATCAAACTCCGTGCCCCTTTTACAATGATGGCATTGGGCGCGTTTTTCTACGCAATTGGCTTTACTATGTTTGGCTTAGACCCCCTAAAAGCCCTTGATACTTCTTTTGTGCTCTACAGTTGGGAAATCTCTCTCAGCGGTACTTTTATCTGGTTTATGAGCGCAGTGGTCATCATCACTATTGGCGAGATGATCATTATGCCTGTCAGCCAAGCCCTCGCCGCGAATTTTGCTCCCGAAGATATGCGTGGGCGCTATATGGCTATTTTTAGCCTTGCCTGGGCGATCCCCGCAACATTTGGCCCCGGCTTGGCGGGTTTAATTCTTGATAATAAGAGCCTTAACCCGAATATGCTCTGGTATCTTGGTGGGATCATTTGTCTTGTCTCAGTAACAGGTTTTTACGCCCTGCATCTAAAGTTGGGTCGGCAAAAACGCTTTGCCGCCACATCTGCAAAGTAGAAACGGATATAATTGCTAACTCTTCAAAACTAGACTAGAGAACTAATATGGAAAATATGACATTAATAATTGGCGCAGGAACTCCCTTTATTGTTATGCTGGTCATGTATTTATTTGGCCTGTATGCTCGTCGTAATGCTGGCTGGGTGATATTTTCTTTGCTCTGGGGAATAGCGGGCTATGGCGCTTTTACGCTTTTAGAGTCAAACCTGCTTGAAATGGCGCTAGACCCTCGTGTGACCAATATTCTTTTCACGCCTTTATTTCAGCAAAGTTTCATCGCGTTGGGTGTGTTTTTGGTCATCTATCGGGAAAAATTCGATAATCTGGTGGATGGCGCGGTCTACGGGATAGCATCTGGTCTTGGCTACGCTGCCTTTGAGAATATTGCAAAACTTCTGCCCCTTTTAGAGCAGAATATTGAATTGGCCGTAGTCCAGACAATTTCGCTTTCGCTCGTTTACGCGACAGCATCTGGGATTGTGGGGATCGCCATTAGCCAATTCTATTTTCGGCATCGAGCCAACCGTATCTCACTTCTCTTAAGCGGATTAGGGGGCGGGATCGGATATACCGCGCTTTATAATGCGCTTTCTTTTTACAAAATTGGCGGGGATTTTCTCTCAGCCGCATTTGGCATTGGCGGTATTACGATCATTGGGCTTTATATCACAGGTTTATTACGAAAGATACTTATTCAGGTAGGTGTTGAAAAGAAGCGTGCCGATAGCTTATTAGAGATCGTCATTCCCATCGGTGTTGAATTAAGTACAGAAGAAAACTTTGCTCGTTTGCTAGAAAATATGCTGCTGGAAGCTAAAGCCTTTTGCCACGCAGATGCAGGTTCACTATATTTGCTCAAGAACGGGCAGCTCGAATTTGCTGTAGTCCGTAACGATACGCTTGATATTTCTATGGGGGGGATGAGTGGCAAAGAAATTTCTTTTGCGCCACTGAGCTTATATGATGAACACACGGGTGAGGAAAATCACAGTAATATTGCAACATATGCAGCGCTGACTGGCAAAACAGTCAATATTGTAGATGCTTATAAAACTGAGAAATTTGATTTCTCCGGTACAAAAGAATTTGACGAGCGTACTGGATATTTGTCGATTTCTTTTTTGACCATCCCTTTGAAAAGCAGTGAAGGGAAGGTTTTGGGCGTAATGCAATTCATTAATTCATATAATGCAAAAAAGAATGTGTTTACCCCCTTTGATAGCAACCTGCAAGAACTGATGGAATCTTTTTCGTCTCTGGCGAGTGCTGCGCTGAAAGGGTATATCCAGGAGCAGAACTTGCGGAAGAAAATTCAAGAACTGCGTATAGAGATCGATGCAGTGAAAAAACAAAGACAAGTAGCTGAGATTACAGATACAACATACTTCAAAGAATTGCAACGCAAAGCAAAAGGATTAAGAAGTGATCAAGAAGAATAAAAGTGCGAAAGGTTTTGCCCTAACGCTCATAACCTGAAACTTGCTTCCCTTATCTAAAGAAAAATCCCCGCATTTGCGGGGATTTTTTTGTCTCGCCCAAAGCCTAATCTTGCTCAGCGATCAGCATAAATTTGGCAAAACGCCCGTGCAATCTGCCAATGAATTTGACGATGTGCATCATTGTTGTCCAGAGTAGAATACCTGCCATTATTGTGAGAGGGTATCCCCATTGGGGCATATAGTAATAGACATCATAATTTTGCACTATTGGTAGGTGAAAAACTTCTTGCAAAATAGGGATAGCAATCCCAGAGAGCGAGAGAGCAAAAACTGTAACGAGAATAACGAAATATGCTGTGCCCAAAGCAAACTGAATGATCATATAAACGATTGAGAACCAGGTGTGCTTGTCTTTGAGAAGTTCTTTAATACGATCAAGTAATTTGGTGTTCTGGGGTGCAGGGAGCGAGCGGCGGGGCATCCGCACACCGAGTAAGGCTTCGACTAAGCGCCCTTCGAGCCATGCGATTCCACGTACGGATAAGAGAAAGAGCAAAGCCACAGGGAGGCCAAAGATGAAGATGGCTAAAGAGATGGATGTAGAAATTCCAGCGACTGCCCAGCTAAAGTAGATTACGCCTGTCACAAAGGCGATGAACATATAAAATAGCGCCCCCCAAGCTCTGGGGTCGGCGTAAATGGCAAAGAAACGTCCCAGAGCAGAAGTCTGTTTTTGAGTCGCCGAACCAGATAAAGCAGGAGCGGTGCGACGTTCCACCTCCGCATAGGCTGCTGCGGTTTCTTCTGGAGTCCCATATTCTTCAATGATAGCAGGCAGTTCATCTTCAGTGCTTTCCAGGGCGGTGCGTAGGTGTTCTTCCGCATCAACGAGCGCATCCTGGACAGTGGCATTATCGGTGCCTTGCATTTCTTGTTTGAGCGCATCAAGATATTCTTCAACGGTATTAAACATGGCTTTCTCCTTCGAGGATATTATCTACAAAGTTTTTCATTTGGCTCCAAATTTCAGCCCATTGGGTGAGTGTTTCGCGCCCTTCGTCGGTAATGTTGTAGTAGCGGCGTGGGGGACCGGAAATAGAAGGCTCAACCTTGCTGGAAAGCAAGGCATTCTTTTCTAGCGAACGTAGCACGGGGTATAAGGCTCCTTGTTTCATTGCTGGGGCGTTCAGCCGATTGTCATCGAGATATTTTGCGATCTGATAGCCATACATTGCTTCTTCGCTTTGCGCGAGAACGCTTAGCAAAACCAGCGAGGCTGTGCCTGAATTCATCTCTTTTTGGAATTTTTTGGTTGGTGAATTTTGATCAACCATCTTGTCTCCTTGCTTTTTCAAAGGCTGTTTAGTTGACTGTATGTGCTAGTAAATAGTATTATTAAGTTAATAGTACTGCTGAATTACCAAAACGTCAAGCGAAGTGATAATATTCTTTTGTGGCAAAGGCTTCTTTCTTCCGTTATACTAGCTTTTATGGAAAGAGAATCCCCTCGCTATCGTATTGCTCTTGATGATTTCAGACATGCCCGACGTAAAGCCGCTATGCAAGAGATCCTTGGTCGGCTTACGGGACAGTCTACAGCTTTACTCTCTTTTGAAGAAGCGCGTCAGCGGCTTAAAGCTAGCGGTGAAGAAGTACATGGCTTAGAAGAAATCCCCCTGAAAGCGATCATTGGCAGCGTAGGACGTTATGCAGATTTCAATCGTAACTTCCTGCCTCGTCGAGATATTCAGTCACGTCGTTGGGCAGGGGTTAAATCAGGGCTGCGTGACCTCGATGAGATGCCGCCTATTGATGTATACCAAATAGGAGAAGCCTATTTCGTGATGGATGGCAACCATCGCGTTTCTATCGCGCGAGAACGGGGTGCGACACATATAAAAGCCTTTGTTACAGAAATTCACACCAAAGTTCCCCTAACCCCCGAAACTGACTTTAATGATTTCATTCTAAAAGCGGAATATACTGAGTTTCTGCTCAATACGCAAGTAGACGAAAGTTGTCCACATGCTGACCTGAGCATTACTGCGCCCGGACGTTATAAAGTACTCGAAAAGCATATAGAACATCATCACCAGCAGATGATGGCAGAAGAGAATAAAGAGATTTCCAGGAATGAAGCCGCTTGCCATTGGTATAACAAGGTTTATCTACCTCTTATCAAAGTAATTCGGAGGCGAGGCATTCTGCGAGGTTTCCCCAAACGTACAGAAACCGATCTTTATGTCTGGATCGCGGAGCATCAGGAAAAACTGCACGAAGATCTGGGTTGGTCTGTAGATGTCGATGTAGCCGCTGCCGATTTGGTTGACCAGCGCGGGGAAAGCATTAGGCAAAAAATCAGGCGTATTCTAGAGAAAATACGCACGAGAATAACCCCTCCAATTCTGGAGCCTGGGCCTCAGCCTGGTAAATGGCGTAAAGCTCAAATTGAGCCGAGAGATTTTGAGCAGCTTTTTGCTAGTATTTTGGTGCCGATCAATGGAGAATGGGATAGTTGGAAAGCGCTTGAGCAAGCCATTTTGTTAGGCAAGGAAGAAGAATCGCATATCATGGGCTTGCATATTGTCCCCAATAAAGAGGGATTAGAAAGTGATGCTGCGAAAAAGATAGCCAATCGTTTTGAAACGCGCTGCAAGGAAGCTGGATTATTAGGCGAATTCGCTCTTGACCATGGCAGGGTTGCCTCTGTGATCAACAAGCGCGCCCGATGGAGCGATCTCGTTATTCTGCATCTCGCGCATCCTCCCCAACCCCAAATATCTTCTCGGATGAATTCAGGAATCCGGGCATTGGTCCAAAGCTGCCCTCGCCCTGTGCTAACGGTTCCAGAAACAACTGAAAAACTTGAGCATTTCCTCGTTGCCTACGATGGTAGCCCTAAAGCCAATGAAGCCCTCTATATGGCTGCTTATTTTGCTACGCGTTGGCAAGCCTCGCTCTCTGTATTAACCATCATGGAAGATATCAACGAATGGTCTTGGGCTACGCGCCGCGCAAGAGATTACCTGGATTCTCATAAAATCTCTGCAAACTATGTTCAGAGAGAAGGCAGCGTCGCGAAAGCGATCTTAGACGTTGCGAAAGAAGAAGAAATAGATTTGATCCTGATGGGGGGCTACAGCCGTAAACCAGTCGCAGAGGTTATCTTGGGCAGCAGTCTGGATGAAGTATTACGCACCACGAGGAAGCCGGTCTTTATTTGTCGATAAACAAAACTATCTCGCTGATTTGCAAAGCGATAATTTTCTGCGCATGACCTTCTTTTCTCTCTAAAAGTTTCAATCACACTTTTTTAAACTTCAGGAATTAAACTAGCCACCTGACAGTTTTGTTTGTACTGGTGGTTGAGTAGCTCCGAATGCACTTTCGGAGCGTATCGAAACCACGAAAATCTAAATTTTCTCTGGAACAGTTGGTTTCGATACGGCGACCCCGCCAAAAGACTGCGGGGCGGGCAAGCATCGCCTACTCAACCAACGAGCGCTATTTTTAGCAAAGTGTCAGGTAGCTAGGAATTTAAAAACTCAAATCTTTTTGCTTATACCCATAGGTGTTGACCACGAGTGTATTTCCCACTTGAGTTTCTGTAATTGTTTCCGACTCATAAACATGGTTATGACCATGAAAATGATACTTTGGCTTAAAAACACGGATAAGCCAGTTATAGGCTTTTATGCCCCGATGAGTCCAATCCGGTGCATCATGGATACCACTGGGGGCAGCATGGCTGACAAAGATATCAAGATAGCGCCCGTGAACCAAACGATTGACTAATAGACTAGGTACAAGACGGAGAACATGTCCCCACATTTCGGCTTGTGTGTATTGGAATTTTCCCCAACGATTATAGCGAACACAGCCCTCAACACCTGCGAAAATAAGCTTGTTTTTATGGACAACATGACGATGAAGGTCTATCGCTCCTCTGGGAGCTTTGCGCTCACCATCGGAGCCATATTCAACTTCAGGATCGTGATTGCCGCGCACAAAAAGAAGCGGAACCTGTAGCGTCATAGCAATATATTCTTGATAATAATAAGGCAAATCACCACAGCCAATTATAAAATCGACATCGTGGATTTTTTTTAAAATTTCAGGGCTATAAAGAAAGGGAATGATTTTATCGCTAATGGAAAGTATATTCACAAAATAAGACCTTAGAAAAATAGATACTGCAGTGGCACTTCACTACAGCGGTCTAGTTTTAACCTCTTTAGGTGGGCTTGTCAACGCAAGGGAAAATGGAAAGAAAATAAAAACAGCCCTGTGAAAAAACAGGGCTGCCTAGTGTTTCAGTATCGCTTTACGCTCTGATCATTGTCAGGAGCATCTTAAACTGCGCAGTCGCCTTCACTGCGTGTGGTTCATCAGCTGGCAAAATAATGGATTGTCCAGTACTCATCGCAAAAGATTTGCCGGAAATGATGATCTCTGCTTCCCCATCCAGAATCTGGACAAGTGCGTCAAAAGGAGTAGAGTGTTCGCTCAATTCCTGTCCTTCGTCAAATGCAAAAAGTGTCACATTACCGTTTTCAGCACGTAAGACCTGGCTGCTCACTACTGCATTTTCCTGATAACTTGCCAAGTCGGCGATATTTAGAATTTCTGCTTTCTTTGTTTCGCTCATTTTTTTCTCCTTTTTTTCTGTCATCGCAACGACAGTCGTTATTTAATCTCGATTGAATAATTTGCCGGTTCACGTGTGAAGCGGGTAGTCCCTGTGACCACCAAAATAGCCTCATCATATTCGTTACCTAGTAAGAGCGGGATATCGACCGTTAATTCTTCTGAAAGTTCGATGATCTGGACGGTCGTATCATCTCCTTTCAAGATCAACGCAAGCTGGAAGGTTTGTGGCAGCACATTCTGAACGCGGACAAAACCGTTGGCTTCCCAGCCGCCATTGTCGGATTCAAAATCGGATGCGTAATCAATTGCATCGATGCGGATATCGTCTATGAGCATCCCTTCTCCATTAACGGCTAAGTCTGTGATGTATTCGAAGCGGATTTGTACTTTTTGTCCTGCATAATTAGAAAGGTCAACACTTTCCTCAATCCAGTCTCTGGATGTGCCTGTATACCCCCAGCCATAGGAATTGCCTGAAGGATTGGAATCTGTACCTGACGGAGTCTTGAGTATTTCCCACGTCTTGCCATCAGTGGATGCTTCGAGGTAGAGATAATCCCAATCCTCTTCAATTTCATACCACGTCCAATAACTGATTTCAATAGGACCGTTCACGTTTGTGAAATCGAACTCACGCGTCAGGGTCATACCTGATTCATCGCCCTTATTAGACCAAAAAGCATATGATCCAGAATGTACGTCAGCAGGAAGAAGTCCAACTTGTGTGGAGCCGGAAAAAGTCAGGGTGTACTCGCCAGGACATTTGATACCAATGTAGTCGATCCCATATTGAAATACTGAACGGTTCATCGAGGATTGCGGGCAATCGTGAATTGTCTCCGTATTAGAAGTTTGCGGAGCATTGGGATAATTGTGATAGACAAAGCGCCCATCTCCCACGGAGGCATCTTGCAGGTACATGGCGGCTGCCCAATCCATGAAAACATCGTCAGCAGTGATGATCTGTTCCGTTAGCGGGTCGGTGATATTCAAATCTGCTAATGTGCCATCGATACTAGCCAGATCATCTTCGGGATTGTTATTTACAGCTTTAGTTACTGATTCACCAAAACGATCAAGGAAGTAAGCTAGGTACAAAAATGATTGACCATAATGCGGACCATTTGTTCCAGGTTGAGCATTCCAGTCTGTCAACTGAAGATCTGGCTCTCCGGCGTAGACCCAGTCCCAACCTCCTACATCATAACCGTTGATGAACGAACCGACTTCGGCGAATCCTTCGCCCATCCAAGTGCTGTCATTACGGTCAGTTGGGAATTGGATCATATGGACAAACTCATGAGCCAATGTGGCGTAGGTGTATTCATCTCCCAAGTCTTGGGTCGCACTTAAAAAATAAGTTTCGTGCGCGTTGGAATGTTCCTTGATCAATGGATTATATGCATCGGTTGAATTGAAGTAACCAGCCACACTACTTCCAAATCCACTTGCATAGATGATAAAAATATGGGGGTCGCCGTCTATGCCAGGATTCGATTCACTGCCGAAGAATTCACGATCGGTAGGATAAATTTCTTCCTCGAAGGTGTCCATCAATTCTTTCATTTCATCTTCATCTACATCTATACCATTTTCTGCCCAAAAGTAGGTATGAGGCGTAATATAGAGCAAGGTAGCCTCAGTCTGGTGATGCGTAATCGTGTCTGAATTAAGGATCCAGAAGTTTTCCTTATCTCCTAGCTGGTAGGATTTACCTTGCACTGTTCTTGGAACATCGCATATTCCTTTTAGACGACAGGAAAGTTCATAGGGATCATTTTCAGGGACAGTGGTTGTATTGAGTATTTCAAGTGTGTCACTAGGCACATCTTCCACAGGTGGGCGCTCAACAACGATTGGCCCGCTGGGCGTGGAAGTGGTAGGTGTGATAAGTTCAGATGGATCAAAACTTTCATTGAGCATACCGTCCGCATTTTGATAAACCCAATAGCCAGCGCCTGCCAAAATAATTAGACAGCAGCAGAGAATAGCGATCACTATGCCTACAATGATCCAAACAGTTTTTGTGCCTGATGAAGTGCTTTCTTGCATGAGAGTCTCCTATAAAAGATGTAGTAAGTGAACAAGGGGAGAGATCACTTGTTATTTTAGATATATTTCATTCATTTTAGCTTAAAAAGAAAATCAGGTAAAAAGAATTTCTCTCCTACCTGATTTTCTACGTTTTTTCTAGGCAGCGTTAGCTTTCTTTTTGCTTTTCGGTATCTTTTCACCTTCCATAAAAACGATCTCGTTTTTCTCGCTATCAAGATCAACCAAAATGGAGCCGCCATCCTTGAAATCGCCCTGGAGCAATTTCATCGAAAGAGGGCTTTCTACAAATTTCTGCAAAGCTCTCTTTAGTGGGCGTGCACCAAAGGCTTTATCGTAGCCTTCTTTTGCCAGCCATGTTCGGGCGGCAGAAGTTAGCGCGGCTGAAATACCAAATGTATTTAAGCGACCCTGTATTTCTTTCATTTGCAGGTCAACGATCTCTTCCATTTCTTCTACGCTGAGGGGCGAGAAAGCAATGATCTCGTCAATACGATTTAAAAACTCTGGCCTGAACGCGTCTTTAAGAGCCTTGTTGATCTTTGAATCAGCTTCACGCTCTTCGTCTGATGCAGAACCTTTCAAAAATCCGATCGGTCCGCTCTTGCTCACATATTCTGTACCGAGATTACTGGTCATGATCAGAATCGTGTTGCGGAAATCGACAACCTTGCCTTGTCCATCAGTCATTCGACCGTCATCAAGGATTTGGAGTAAAGCGTTCCATACTTCCGGGTGCGCTTTTTCGATCTCATCAAAGAGAACAACGCGATAGGGGCGACGGCGCACAGCCTCTGTGAGTTGACCACCTTCTTCATAGCCAACATATCCTGGAGGAGCGCCGAACAAACGTGAAGCTGTGTGTTGCTCCCGATATTCTGACATATCGATCCGTACCAAGGCATCGGGATCATCGAACATGAACCAGGCTAAAGCCTTTGCCAACTCTGTTTTACCAACACCAGAAGGACCTATGAAGATAAAAGAACCTATCGGGCGATTGGGGTCTTTCAGCCCGGAACGTGCTCGCCTAATGGCATCTGAGATGGCAGTAATCGCCGCGTTTTGCCCGATTATTTTTTCGTGTAGGCGCTCTTCCATCTCGATCAGTTTCTTGGCTTCGGTTTCCATCATCTGAGAAACAGGGATGCCTGTCCATTGGTTGACAACTTCGGCAATATCGTTCGTATCAACCACTTCATCGAGCTTATGTTCTTCTTCCCATTGGTCGCGCGCACTTTTGAACTCTTCTTCCAGGCGCAAACGTTCTGCTTTCATCTCTGCGGCGCGTTCATAATTGCGCTCTGTGCCTGCTAATTCCTCTTCGGCAGAGAGACGGTCAATTTCGCTTTTCATGCTTTTCAAGTCGTCAGGGAGCGAGTAAAGTGCAACGCGCAATTTCGCGGCTGATTCATCCATCAGGTCAATTGCTTTGTCGGGTAGATGGCGGTCAGTTACGTAGCGGTCGGCTAATTGTGCTGAAGCAACGAGCGCTTCATCTGAAAAACGAACTTTGTGATGGGCTTCATAGCGATCGCGCAATCCCTGCAACATTAAGATCGTATCTTCTACACTTGGTTCTTCGACATAGATCGGGGCAAAACGACGTTCCAGAGCGGCATCTTTTTCTATATATTTGTGGAATTCATCCAAGGTTGTTGCGCCTATACATTGAAGCTCACCGCGTGCCAAAGCTGGCTTGAGCATATTTGAAGCATCTAATGCTCCCGATGCTGCGCCTGCGCCAACAACTGTATGTAATTCATCGATCAGCAAAATAATTTCGCCATCAGATTTTTGCACTTCATCAATGGTCGATTTTAGACGCTCTTCAAACTCACCTCTAAAACGTGATCCAGCGATCATACTCCCCAAATCGAGAGAAATCACTTGTTTCCCGCTCAAAATCTCAGGGACATCGTTATCTACTATTTTTTGGGCCAGCCCTTCTGCTATGGCAGTTTTCCCCACGCCCGCTTCACCGATCAGAACGGGATTGTTTTTCGTTCGCCGTGAAAGGATTTGCACTAAACGTAAAATTTCGGTATCGCGTCCAATAACGGGATCAAGCTTCCCCTCACGAGCGAGCTTTGTCAAGTCCCGCGAGTATTTTTCCAGAACCTTGTAATTGGATTCTGCTTTCTTATCGGTTACTCGTTTCCCGCCGCGCAATTCTTTGATCGCACCCATAACTCGGTCGCGAGTAATGCCTGCTTGTTCCAACATACGTGCTGCAGGAGTATTGCGTTCACTTAAAATCGCCAGGAAAAGATGTTCGGTGGAAATATATTCATCTTTCAAGCGGCTGGCTTCACCATTGGCAAGATCAATGATCCGCTTAACGCGTGGCGTAATAAAAATCTGCCCTGCGCCACTACCAAAAATATTCGCTTTCGGGCTAGCTTTCAAAGCCGTATCAAGACGCTCGATCAGAGCCTGAGGGGCAACTTGTAGATTTTCAAGAATTTGAGGGACTACGCCATTGGGCTGCTCGATTAATGCCAGCAGAATATGTTCGGTATCAATCTGATTATGCCCATAACGCTGGATTATCTCAGCAGCACGTTGAGCTGCTTCTTGCGCTCTTTCGGTAAAGCGATCAAATCGCATCATAATTTATATCCTTTTTCTGGGATGAGGGGAAACATTTGCCTGCGCTCGCTACGAAGCTACGGAGGTGTTTTTAACTGGATTCCGTAAAAAAAGCATACCTGTGAAACCTGAGGGAATACCGTTAAATCATCTCATCCATTATTCTCAGTTTTTCTTTGGAAAATATAAAAACAGTATAGCAAAAAAAGATTAGCAGAATGGTGATACCGTGTTAGAGCAATATAAGAACTTTAGTTTGGGGAAGTAGCAGTTACTTGGGGTGTTTTTGTCGGCGTAAGCGTGACAGGGAAAGTACAAACCTGCGGAATCCAACCAATTCGTTCTTCATGATCTTCAACCTCTACCCATGCAAGCCCATTGATCGTTCTCGTTCCATAGAGAATGGTGATAAAACGAGCATTCTGAACACGCCCTATAACGGGACTATTAAAACCCGCTCGCTGATGCAGTTCCAGGCATTGATCGTAGTCATTAAAAACATTCTGAACGAGGGCTGTTATTGGCGTTGGTGTAGAAGTATAAGTCGCTGTGAATGTGGGTGTTGCCGTTGGGAGTGGTGTCAGGCTGGGCGTTGAGGTAAGAGATGCTGTCGGGGTAAGCGTAGCAGGTGTAGGCGTAGATGTCAAAGTTGGCGGAATAAGCGGGTCTAAAGTATCTGCAATAACTTGGTTGACCACGATCGCAACGGTGTCTTGCAGCCGTACGGCAATTTCCTCTTGCAGACTATTCACATCCCCATAAAAAAGACGTTTTGGTGTTCGGATCGTGATAACGAGGTTCAGAATCTCGTTATCGCTCACATCAACACGCAGTTCAACAAGCTCTGCCCCAAATTTACTCACCTCTTCAGCTACAACAGTATTGATCTCACGTGTTCGGCTTGATTTCTGAAAAGCGGTTATGCTCAAATAAGTAAGAGGCAGGAGCATAATGAGTGTCACCAGAGCCGAAATTGTAAGGCTACGCGGAACGCGCTCTCCGTCCTTTGTTCCGGGGTTAAAACCCAGCGCAAAAAAGACCAACATGGAAGCAAAAGCGATTGTGACAGAGTTGGTAACAAAGAGTAAAAATGCGCCACCGGCAACTTCCCAGCGTCCCATAGCGATACCGATCCCAACAACACCTAGCGGAGGCATCAATGCGGTGGCAATCGCAACGCCAGGCAAGGCTGCGGAAAGGGAAGGTTGTGCCAGAGCAAAAGCGGCAGCAAGACCACCTGCGAGAGCAATTAGTAGATCAATTGGGGATGGGCTGGTACGGGAAATAACCTCAATAGGAAGTTCTTGCAAAGTTACAAATGGGAGCGCATTATTAAGCCAGGTTAAAAGAATAGAGATAATAACGGCAATCCCCGCGCCGCGCAAAATTGCGCTTACAGCATATTTTAGTAATTTTTCATCACCAACAAGCGAACCTAATCCCAAACCAATAATTGGCGACATAAGCGGCGCAACAAGCATGGCGCCGATAATGACCGCTCCAGAATTCGTGAGCAAACCCAGCGTCGCGATCATACTTGAGAGCACGACCAACACGAAATATTCAAAATCGGGTTGGGCAGAATCCCTTAAATTAACGCGTACTTCACCGCGTCGCTCTCGGCTAACCGGTGGAACAAATTTACGAAACCAGTAACGTAATTGTACGCGAACAGGAGGGGGAGCTTGTTTATTTTCTTCCATAGTTGATTTCCTGCGACAATTCTACCTTGTTAGACCTGAATTGCAAACAAAATAGAAATACCTGCAATATTCAAATCGACGCGACGCAAAAATAACCAAGATACCTTAAACATTGCAAGTATAATATTGCTAATGACAACACTTAGCATTACACAAAGACCAGTCGGCAGATTACGCCAACTCAATATCATACGAGATCTTCCCAAAGTCGCAGATCTCGTAGAACTTTGTTTTCATCACAATATGGATAGCGAAGGAAGAGGCTATGTCCAGCAGATGCGCCGTGCCGGTAAAAACGCAAATTTCCTAAGCTGGGCATCCACATCTATGCCTTTGCACGGCTATGTCTGGGAAGAAGAAAAGAAAATCGTTGGCAATATCAGCATTATCCCCTTTCGAGAGAAAGGAAAAACGCTTTTCTTGCTGGCCAATGTTGCCGTTCATCCCGATTACAGACGCAATGGCATTGCAAAAGCGCTCACGCAAAAAGGGATGGTATACGCCCGCAATTATGCCGCAGAATCAATTTGGGTACATGTAGAAGAAGAAAATCTTGGCGCAATCAAACTCTACGAAAATCTCGGTTTTCACGCATATTTTCGCCGTTCTACATGGAATGCGACATCTACGCTTCAGGCAGACCAAGCTCCCATCCACGCAAAAATTGTCGATACTCCATCCCGCCTTTGGGAAGATCAATACCGATTTCTCAAAAGAAATTATCCCCAAGAGATGACATGGTACAGGATACCTGATTGGAAAAACTTCAAACCCGGTCTCAAATATTGGCTCTATAAACTTTTTGTGGAAAGCGATATTCGCCAGTGGTCTGTTCAAAAAAATGGGAAATTGGAAGCCGCACTGATCTGGAAAGGGACGATGACGCGCCGCTCGCCTCTCTGGCTTGCTACCGCACTCCAAACAAATTCCGCATCTCTTACAGAGCTCCTGCTTCACGCCCGTTTTCATCTTGCCACAAAAAAGCGCGAACTCTACATCGATTTCCCTGCCGGCGAATGCCACGATTCTTTTGAAAAAGCCGGATTTACCCTTCGCCGCACCCTCCTCTGGATGCGTGCAGATGGAAAAGCCTAACGCATAATCAAGAGAGAGATTTGGAAAGAACCTTGCGAGAGTTGTTTTAATACCAATACTCTTTTGAGGGCAACTCTCGCAAGGTTGGTAAACTTGAAAATGCACCAGCTTGCAACTGAAATTTATATTTATCGTATATTTTCATATACAAAAGGAGAAGAAAAAATGAAACGTTTTATTACTCGCTTAGTGATCAATGCAATTGCGATTGCATTAGCAGTTTATCTTGTACCGGGCATTGATTTGGGAGGAAAGCTCTCATCTCTCATTTGGCTGGCGCTTATCTTTGGGTTGATAAATGCAATTCTGCGCCCGATCCTTAAATTTTTCACCCTCCCCCTCATCGTTGTGACATTGGGGCTTTTCTCACTGCTTATCAACACCTTCCTCTTCTGGCTAACCAGCGTGATCGGGCAGGGATTTGGCGTTGGCCTGAGTATTGCTCCCCCTGTTTTCTGGAATGCCTTTTTGGGTGGTCTCGTTGTCAGCATCGTGACGATGATCTTGAGTGTCTTTCTCAAGGACGACAAAAAATAAGCTCGCGCTTGATTTTGATCGAATAAAAAAGGCGGACTTCATAACGAAGTCCGCCTTTTTCTTATCTCTATAGTCTGAAGTCTAAAGTCTTCAACCCTACTTTTCACCGGCGACAAATGCTTCTGTCATTTCTTTACAAACGCTGTCGCGGAATTGCTTGGGTGGCGTTTTGAAGAAATAGGATGAAGGGGCGATGATGGGGCCGGACAAGCCTCGGTCAAGAGCGATCTTCGCGCAGCGGACTGCGTCGATCATCACACCGGCAGAATTGGGGCTATCCCAGACTTCCAGTTTTGCTTCCACATTCAATGGTACTTCACCAAAGGTTGTTCCTTCCATGCGCACATAGCACCATTTGCGGTCGCTCAACCACGGCACATGGTCGCTGGGGCCAACATGAACATTATCTGCGCCCAGATCATAAGGCAGCATGGAGGTGACTGCGCCGGTCTTTGAGATCTTCTTTGATTCGAGACGATCTCGTTCGAGCATATTTAGAAAGTCGGTGTTTCCGCCGAAGTTAAGTTGATAGGTGCGATCAAGCCGAACGCCACGGTCGACAAAGAGGGTTGTCAAAACACGGTGCAAAATTGTTGCGCCAACCTGTGATTTGATGTCGTCACCCAAGATGGGCAATCCCTTTTCGCGGAATCGGTCTGCCCAGTATTCTTGCGACGCGATGAAGACGGGGATGCCGTTTACGAAGGCGCATCCCGCTTCGAGTGCTTGCTCGACGTACCATTTGGTTGCCATCTCTGAACCAACCGGGAGAAAGTTAAGAAGCACATCGGTTTTGGTCTCTTTAAGCAGCTTGGCGATATTTGCAGTGGGACCGGGGGCAGGCGTAATGACTTCTTTGAGGTATTTGCCCAAACCATCGTGGGTCATGCCGCGTACAACAGGCACGTCTATTTTGGGAACTCTGGCAAATTTATAAGTGTTATTTGGTTCAGTGAAAATGGCTTCAGAGAGGTCTTTACCAACTTTGTTGATATCAACATCAATACCCATTGTGAATTCAACATTATTAATATGGTATCCACCCAAATTGACGTTCATTATGCCGGGGACTGTTTCGTCATTCGTTGCGTCTTTATAGTAGTGAACGCCCTGTACCAGTGATGATGCACAATTACCAATGCCGATAATTGCAACACGTACTTTTTTTTTGCCCATTCAATTCTCCTTGCTTAGACTATATGATTTTTTGTACTTTTCTTTTGCCTTACAATATGCTTATAAAAAACTTTCTTGCTCTCGAAAGGAGTATAATCCATTTTTAGGAACTCCTTATGACGCTAAAGAAAAGCCTTTCAAATCGTGAGCACTTGCTTGAAACAATGCGAACCCTTAGTGCCGAATTAGATTACCAAACCGTACTTCAATCTATTATTTCGGTTTCCAGCAAGTTGACTAATAGCGAAGTTGCTTCAATACTAAAATATGAAGAAGCGGATGGACATCTCCATTTTCTTGCCGCCCCTTGGTTTCATAAAGATTCAATGCAGAGTCTGCGTGTGCCTGTAGATGAAAGCATCGCGGGGTGGGTTTATCAACATGCTGAACCGCTAGTGATCCAAGATGTTAAAGAAGATAAACGCTTTTATTCAGAGGTAGATCAGGCAGTTAAGTTTCAAACCAATTCGATCTTGGCGATTCCTCTTCTTGTTCAGGGGCGATGCGTTGGTGTTTTAGAGGCCATTAATAAGGCAAACCGCGCCCATTATAACGGAGAAGATGTCATAATCCTAGAGACTTTAGCATCACAAGCTGCGTTGATTCTTGAAAATATGGACCTTGAGCAACGTATAGCACAAATGCAAGCCGCGACAGATAGACTTGAGCAGATGAAGAAGGATTTTATCGCTATCGCCTCACATGAATTGCGCACACCCTTGGGGTTAATTATTGGGCATTCTACCTTTTTACGCGAAGTGATCGAAGAAGAGCACCACGAACAATTGGATACGATCATTAGCAGTGGCGCAAAGCTCAAAGAGATTATTGAAAATTTATCCAATGTTGAGAACTTCCAGAGTGGTGCAGCAAGTATCCGTATGAAGAAGTTCTCTCTGCCTAACTTGATCAAGCAGAACATTGATGCTTTTCACGAGAAAGCAAAGGCCAAAAAAGTCAGTTTTCATACAGATATTAAGCACCCCGATCTTTTACTTGAAGGTGACGCGGAGAAAATAGGGATTGCTCTGGGGAATCTATTAAAGAACGCTGTCTCCTTCACATCAGAGGGAGGACATGTATTTATTGTTATGGAGCAGATCCCCGGATATGCAAAGGTGGCGATCATCGATGATGGAATTGGCATTGCAGAAAAAGATATACCACATGTCTTTGAACGTTTTTATCAGGCCGAATCTCATTTAACACGGCAGCATGGTGGTATGGGGCTTGGGTTATCTGTAGCCAAGGTGATGATCGAGTTGCACGGGGGAAAAATCTGGGCAGAGAGCATTCAAGGCAAAGGCAGCCAATTTGCCTTTTTGCTCCCGCTAGATCGTGATCAAATCAACGCAGCAGAGCGTGTTTTTCAAAATTAAAATGATCCCAAATCTCCTCTTCGCTGGTCGTCTTAATAGGGAATATGTTTTGCCGGTAGAAGGAACGCCTATTCTTGATAGAGCCGGGGGCAGTCCTCTATATGCTGCCGGTGCTGCTGCTGTCTGGGAAAAAGAAATTGCCTTGCTTGCTCGTGTTGGTGAAGATTATCCTCGTCAGTGGTTGGAAAATTTTGAAAAACACGAAATCAATACAGAGGGCGTACAAATTATTCCCGGCTCTCTCGATCTACGCTCCTTTCGAGCCTATAGTGAAGAGCGTGAACTTGCCCGATCTAACCCTGTTCGGCATTTTGCCCAACGGGAGCTGACCTTTCCAAAGGCCCTTTTGGGTTATCGACCTCCTGAAAAGAGGGAAAAATTTAAAGTAGAGCGCCACCCGGCAACTCCTTTAGTGACAGAAATCCCTGCTGATTATTTGCAGAGCAAAGCCTTACACATTGCGCCGCTCGATTTTAAGAGTCAAGGACAATTGCTGACAGCTTTTAGGGCTGTGTCTGTCAATATCATTACCTTAGACCCTTTGCCGCAATATATGAATCCTAGCCGCCAGCAAGATTTGCATTTTTTTCTCGATGGTCTTACAGCCTTCATGCCTTCTGAAGAAGAGCTTAGACAACTCTTTTGGGGAGAGACCCATGACCTGTGGGAAATGGCAGAAGAACTTGGCGAGTTCGGATGCCAGCTCATTCTTATAAAACGTGGTAAAGCAGGGCAACTTCTTTACGATGCTCAGGCTAAAAAACGCTGGGAACTTCCAGCTTATGCCTCTCGTGTTGCCGATCCAACTGGCGCAGGCGATGCCTTTTGCGGAGGCTTTCTGGCAGGTTTTCAGCAAACAGAAGACCCGCTTCGAGCCGCTGCGCAGGGCAATGTTTCTGCCTCTCTCAGTATGGAAGGGAGTGGTCCCTTTTATCCCACCGAAGTTTTACCAGGTCTTGCACAAGCCCGTCTTGAAGCAATGATCGGCATGATCCGAGAAATCTGATGGAAAATTTGCTGGATTTAGCCATCGCTATTCAACAGATTCCCGCACCGACATTTGATGAGGAAAAACGCGGAGAATTTGTGCAGAAACTTTTCATAAAAGAAGGATTGGACGAAATTTCTATAGATGATGCGGGGAATATTTATGGGAAATATCCCGGCAAGGGGATGGGTGCCCCGCTCGTGATCTGTGCCCATCTTGATACAGTTTTCCCCGCGCAAACAGATCTCCGTATCACTCGTGACCCGAACAGGATCACGGGACCGGGCATTGGCGACAACTCCCTCGCTGTGGCTGCAATGCCCGTTCTGGTAGGGATGCTGCGTGAGAAAAATATCCAACCCCTCGGCGATATTTGGCTCGTTGCCACAACGGGCGAAGAGGGTTTAGGCAATCTTAGGGGAATGCGCGCCGTCGTTGACCGTTTTGAAGATAGCCCTATCGCTTATCTGGCTATAGAAGGAATGGCATTGGGATATGTCTACCATCGTGCTTTGGGTGTACGCCGCTATCAGATTTCTATCTCGACCGAAGGGGGACACTCTTGGGGAAATTATGGTACTCCTTCTGCTATTCATGAGTTGGCAGCTTTGATCAGTAGATTGACTGCTGTAGAACTGCCTACAGACCCACGCACAACATTGAATATTGGCACGATCTCTGGGGGGATTTCGGTTAACACGATTGCGGCAGAGGCTTCTTGTGAGTTAGATTTGCGCTCTGAGTCTGCGAAGGCTTTAGCGGAACTGGTTCGGGAGGCGCTGGCGTTAATTGCGTCAGCGAGCAAGCCAAATATCAAGGTCGTCGCGGAGGAGATCGGGAGCAGACCGGCCGGTGAGATTTCGGAATCCCATCCTTTGCTTAGGTTAGCAGAGCAATCGCTTATTGAACAAGGCATTGAGCCGATTTTGGTGATCAGTTCAACGGATGCGAATATTCCCCTTAGTCGAGGCTATCCTGCAATTTGCCTGGGGGTTTCTACAGGCGGTGGGGCGCACACATTGAAAGAATATATTGATACCGCCCCTGTAAAACAAGGAATGGCACAATTACTCTATTTTGTTGAAAATTTATGGGGAAATGGATAAAGGCAAGTATGACTAGTAATGCACAAAGACAACTTATTGAATTACAGGATGTCGTAAAGGTTTATCAGACAGGTGAGATTCCTTTTACAGCACTCGATCGGGTCAATCTTGATATTTGGCAAGGCGAATTTTTAGGGATCACCGGAAAATCAGGGGCAGGAAAAACCACGCTCCTGAATATGATCTCTGGCGTGAGTGATGTCTCTTCTGGGAATATTCTCTTTCACCAAATGGCAGGGGCAGAATCAGCATCTATGCCGATTCATACACTCGACGAAGATAGGCTTGCTCGGTGGCGAGGACAGAATCTCGGCATCATCTATCAATCTTTCGAGCTAATGCCGACCCTCGATCTGGTCAAGAACGTGATGCTGCCCCCTGACTTTTTAGACGCATATCAACCCCGTGCAAGCAAAGAGCGCGCGCTTGAATTATTGGAATTGGTTGACATAGCCGAACATGCCTACAAGATCCCCGCGCACATTTCCGGCGGGCAAAAACAGCGAGTTGCCATTGCTCGAGCATTGGTCAATGATCCCCAACTCATCATCGCCGATGAGCCGACAGGCAATCTCGACAGCGTCACCGCTGAAACTATCTTCCAGATCTTCGAGAAGCTCGTCGAGCAGGGAAAAACGGTCGTTATGGTGACACATGATGAGAGTTTTGCGCCCCGTTTTACAAGAAGATTGCAGATTACGGATGGCGTTGTTTCAAAGGTGATAAAGGGTACAGAAAGAGCAAAGAATGATGCACCGACCGTATTGAATAAAAGTGAGAAATGCGCTCGAGAAACCAGTTCAGATAGTCCTGCCATCGTTTTACGTGGTGTGGATAAAGTCTACGAGAACGCAGCGGGAAAATTTGTTGCCCTGAAATCCGTGAACCTGCAATTGGATTATGGTCAATTCATTTCTATTGTGGGGAAATCGGGCTGTGGGAAATCCACATTACTGAATATGATCACGGGAATTGATCACCCCACCGCCGGGGAAACTTTGATTGGCGGCGAAGATATTTATAAAATGAGCGAAAGTGAGCGTTCCCTTTGGAGAGGCAAGAATTTGGGCGTGGTTTTCCAATTCTTCCAGTTGCTACCCACGCTGACTTTGCTTGAAAATGTTATTCTCCCGATGGACTACTGCAATCTTTACTCTTTCAACGAACGCCCCCAACGAGCAATGGACTTACTAAAAATGGTCGGGCTGGAAAAGCAGGCGGATAAACTCCCTACAGCCGTTTCGAGCGGGCAGCAGCAGAGTGCCGCTATTGCACGTTCTTTGGCTACAGACCCATCCATTATTTTGGCAGATGAGCCGACGGGTAATCTCGACTCTAAATCAGCAGAGAATGTGTTGAATTTATTCGAAGACCTTGCAAAACAAGGCAAGACGATTCTGATCGTCACGCATGACCCGTCCATAACGCAGCGAACTGACCAAACTATTATCCTGTCCGATGGTGAAGTGATCGACCAAGCCGTTGCACGGGCGTTGCCATTCCTTTCACACGCGCAAATGCTGGAAGCGACAAAAGAAGCCGAAAAGCGAAAAATCGCTCCGGGCGTCACCATCCTGAAGGAAGGAGAAAAGGTGGAGCATTTCTTTATGGTCACAGCAGGCGATGTGGATATTATTGTAACGAAAGAAAAGCAGGAAATTCGACTGGCGCAACTCGGCTGCGGACAATTTTTCGGTGAAATAGAGCTGAGGCAGGGCGAAAACGCCATCGCACAGGTGCGGGCATCGAGCAGCGGTGCAGAAGTTGCACTGCTACCAAAAAAGCTCTTTTTCGACTTGGTTGATGGCTCAGCGCTGACACGTCGGGTAATTGAAGAAACCGCAAGCGCGCGGCTCTCTGAAAACCGTAGAAGAAAAAGCGATAAATAAAAGATGTACAACGCATCCAAAAACTCACGTGTGGCTTGGTAGCCCGAACTGCAACGCATCTTGAAGATGCAATGCAGTTCTACGTAGAAAAAGAAAATAAATGAAAAATACTGAGATCAAACCCAATCTTCTCAAACCCCGCTGGAGCAAGGTCTTCTCCGATCTCTGGGAAGATAAAACCCGCACCATTCTCGTCGTCGCATCCATTGCTGTGGGCGTTTTTGCCATCGGCATGGTCATCGCCGCCTACTTCATCATGGATGATGATATCGCCCACAGCTATGCATCTGTCAACCCACCCAATATTGAGCTTTATATCGATCCCTTTGATGACGCTCTCGTACGCAGCCTATCCAAAGTCGAGGGCGTAGAAGATGTGGTCGCCCACCGAGCCATAGATGTACGCGCCAGCATCGGCGATGAAAGTATGCAAAACTTGAAACTCTTTGGCAAGGACGATTTCCCTGCGCCAGTCAATTTTCTTGTCCCCCTCGAAGGAACACAATATCCCCAAAAGGGAGAGATCATCGTTAGCCAGGATATGATGCACGTCAGCGGATATCATCCCGGCGATGTCATCCAGGTCCTTTTTCCGGATGAAAAAACACGGGAGCTAACCGTAGTTGGGCTTGTTACCGACCAAACAACAACAAAACCCAGCCCCGACCCGATGATCTTCGCCTACGTGATCATGGACACCATCCACGCTTTTGGTTTGGATGGTAGCTACAATCATCTTCAAATTACCGTAACGGGCGACGGCAGCGATGCAGCCTTCATCACCGAAGTTAACGATGCTGTCAAAGATAAGATAGAGCGCAGCAACCGCAATATTTACCAAGAAGATGAGCGGCTTTCCAGTGAGCACCCCATGAGCGACAATACACTGGCTGTGATCGGGCTGCTGGGCGTATTGGGAGCCTTGCTCACAATTTTAAGCTCTTCATTGATCATCAACACCCTCAACGCCCTCATGACCCAACAATTGCGCCAAATCGGTGTGATGAAATTGGTGGGTGGGCGCAGCAAACAGATTTTAGGCATGTATTTGAGCCTGATCGCTTTTTATAGCATTATCGCTTTGATTTTGGCAGTCCCTTTGGGTGCGGCGGCGGGCTATGGGCTGGCTTGGCTGATCACATCCCTTTTAGGAGCGGTTTTACAGGGATTCAGAATTGTTCCACAAGCGATCATTACACAGGTGGTGATTGCTTTCATGATTCCTTTGGGGGCAGGATTCTTTCCTGTTCGCAGCGGGGCGAAGACCAGTGTTCGGCGGGCGATCAGCAATTTTAGGCCGGGCAGCACGCCTAAATCACGGTCGAACCTGAATTTCAACACGCAATGGATGAGCCGGATATCCCGCCCCCTCCTGTTATCCTTCCGTAACACCTTCCGCAAAAAAGGGCGTTTGATCCTGACGATCTTTACGCTTACGGTGGCGGGAGCGGTCTTTATCGCTGTTTTCAACGTGCGTGATTCAATGAGCAATCTTATGGATCAGCTCATGGATCACTTTCTGGGCGATGTGACCGTTACTTTTCAGCAGCCTTATCGCGTGAGCGAAGTGAACCAGGCGGTGCTTGAGATCCCCGGCGTGGAGGCAATTGAAGGCTGGGGCGGGGCAATAGGCGAAATTGTAGACGAGGATGACGAAGTGGTCTGCGATCTTTCTCTTTCTGCGCCGCCACAAAATACGCAATTGCTCTCGCCCGAATTTGTCTCCGGTCATTGGCTTTTGCCCAACGCAGAAAAGCAACTGATCATTTCGGATACGATCTACAACTATTATCCCGACATCAAAGCGGGCGATACGCTGAGGGTCAAACTAGCTGGACAGCGCGCAGAAGAATGGCAAATTGCAGGCATTTTCCGCTTTGTGGATATGTTCGGCGATCCAATGGGTTATGCTAATTTTGAGTTTATTGCCAGAGAAACCGGCTTGCCTGCACAAGCAAGTTCTTATCGTGTCGTAACGACTTTGCACGATATAGAATCACAAATTGAGTTAACCCAACGCATAGACCAGCGCTTAAGCGAAAAGAATTTTGATGTAACAAGTGTTCAGTCGGGGTCCGCTTTGCGAAAAGATGCCTCGATAGGGATGAATATGCTGGTCGTCTTTTTGCTGATCATGGCCGTCTTGACCGCTTTGGTGGGCAGCATCGGGCTGATGGGAACAATGAGCATCAACGTCCTCGAGCGCACTCGTGAGATTGGCGTGATGCGTACTATCGGCGCTGTGGACAAGGTCATCATGCAATCGGTCATTATCGAGGGGCTGGTGATTGGGTTAATTACCTGGCTGCTGGCCATTGGCTTATCCTTCCCCATCAGCACCACGCTGTTGACCATCATTGGGAAAACAATGATGGGCTCAGAACTGGGAGTAGAGTTCACCCCTCTCGGCATTTTCCTATGGTTTGGGATCGTGATCGTACTTTCGATTATTGCGAGCATTATGCCTGCCCGAAATGCAGCGAAACTAACGATCAATGAAGTTTTGGCTTATGAGTAAAATTTGCTGATTTTAGAATCTCTGCCCTAAAAAGAAAACACTCTCGGTGTAATTAACGTACCGAGAGTGTTTTTCTATAGATTTAGAGAGTAGTTTTTTGTGCAGATGCCGTATACAGGACTTACGCAAAACGCTTTTTTCTAGTTGCAATGCTCTGCGTTGCAACCGGTCTACAGCATCCCAGCGCAGAGCATTGGGATAAGGATTAGAAAAGTGCATAAGTCTTATGGATAAATCATTTAGACATCGCACAAATAAGATGTCATTGCGAGCCCCGATGCATTTCGGGGTGAAGCAATCTCCTTTTCAGTGGGGGAGATTGCCTCGTCGCAAAAGCACGCTCCTCGCAATGACAACCTTTTTTACAGACTCTATTTGGTTTGCCCATTAGTACTCTGTCAACTGTGTTTTGATAATTAGACTTCTTGCAAAAGTCTAATTATCACCATGCTCTCTGCGCTGTCCTCGGCGCAGACTTCTCTAAAACACGCTGCCGGGGACGGCGGCTAGAGCAAGGTAAATTTGACGAGAATAGTCCCAAGAAGGTCTATCTTGCCTTTAGTAATATGCGCAAATTTGGGCGCGTTTGGTTTACCCCAAATCCTGAAGATGTCTTGGGCAAGTTGGGACCAGAGCCATTGAGCGATGATTTCACCGCTGAAATGCTCTATGACCGCTTGCAAAAGCATAAACCGCTATATTCTGCTCGTCAATTGGGAAAGGCTCGAAGACCACACAGAAGGCTTTCGCGGCTCAGAGGAATATCAGGAATGGAAGAAGCTCCTGCATCATTTTTACGATCCTTTCCCCACTGTGGAGCATTACGAGTCTGTTTATTGGCTGGGGAAAAACCCTTTAAGAATAATGATCTCCTTCTGAGTGCTTCATCTTGCACAACTGTTTAATTTACTGTACAGTAAATTAAACAGTTGTGCCATTGCTTTGTGTTTACGTGGATCTGTAATTCCTAAGCACGTAGAATATTAGAAGGGAACATCCAAATGAACAAACCTGCGAAACTTGCCTTTTCTGATGAAGCAACTTTTCGTCTTGACCGGGGCATTGTCTTGGTCCCATTTGCTTTCATAACTTTCGTTTTTATTCTCGTTCTAATAATCGAAAATCCCCCCTTAACTGAATTGGCTCTACCGTGGGCTGCGATGAATGTCGGTTGGCTCGGATGGGTGGGGCTTCTTAGTATTGTTACTTTGGGTCATCGCATCGCTGAGATATGGGGAATTAACCGAATCTTTGCTGCTGAGGTCTGGGAGTGTTGGCAATTTCGTTCATCGGAATGGAAAGCGCTCGTGGAGGCTGAATGCAACCTTATCAACCCAAAGGATGAAGGACAGAATCCCTACGCGGCGGTGATAAACAGCTCAATTTTCGGGGCAATCTTAGCCCTTATCATGTTCGCAGTGGTCCAATTTGCCGTCAAGGACCCAGATGTAAAACCCATGTTGCAGTTCACTGCCGTGGGAATATTCCTGCTGCTAGTGGGAATCGGTCTTTTCGAACCCGTGGTAGAAAGATACAATGCTAATCACTACCGCCGCAAAGCTCTGCGTGTTGCGGAACCGCGAGTTTGGTTTGCCTCCGATGGGATCTATCATGAAACTCTGGGGCACACATCTCTGGAGGAATTGACCAAGGTCACTGATCAGACCAGATCCCGTAAAGCTATTCAATTCACCCTTGAGATTTCTACAGATACAAGTACTGATTTGATGCGATATCCCGTTCCTGTACCATCTGGTTGTGAAGAGCGAGCTGCCAAGCTGGTGCGTCGCTACCGCCAGGAACGTTTACAAAAATGATCTTCTTGAAATCGTACAGAACATATGCTAGTTTGATTCACAGTGAAAGTTAGTATAAGATAAGATTAATAGGTTTGGTTACAGGAAATGGTTATGAGTGGTCGAATACTGATTAATTATCGACGCGAGGATAGCTTAGGATCAGCGGGGCGTTTATATGACCGAATGGTGGATCATCTTTCACGCGAACAGGTATTTATGGATGTAGATGCCATCGAGCCAGGTGTTGATTTTGTAGAAGTAATCGAGCATGCGATTAAAAATTGTGATGTATTTCTTGCTGTCATCGGCCCGAATTGGCTGACGGTAACAGATGATGAAGGAAAACGTCGCTTGGATAACCCAAATGACTTCGTTCGTTTGGAAATCGCTGCTGCACTTGAGCGTGGTATTCGTATAATCCCTGTTTTGGTAAAGGGAGCTACGATGCCGCGCTCCATTGAATTGCCAGATAATTTGAAACCCTTGGCGCGGCGCAATGCCCTTGAGATCAGTCACACTCGTTTTGATACAGACGCTGATCGTTTAGTCCGGGCAATCGAACGTGCATTTCATCAGTTGGAAATTAGCGAAAAAGCAACTGAAGAACCAGTGCGTCCAAATTCCAAAAAGAAAGTTAAATCGACCTACTGGATTGCGAGCGTCTTCGCTATCTTACTTGGATCTTTGGGGATCATTTATGGCCCTAAGTTGCTTGCAGAGCAATCCACTGTAACTTACGAGACGGAAACTGCCCCCCCTACACGAACACAGATTATTCCAACAATTGTTAGTGATGCTATTATTATTTCTCCAACAGCAACATCCAAGCCCACTACAGGATTGTCAGAGCAAGCTAAGAAGACAGGGGAACTTCTCGAATTATGCGGATATCAACTTTGTATCACCAATGACGAGGATCAGCACATCATTGTGCCTTTAGATAATTTAGATCAGATCGGTGGTTATAGTTGGTCACCAGATGGGTCACAGATTGTTTTTCATGCCTGTCAAACAGAAGATACGATTGCAGGGATTGACTCTTGTTATGACATTTATATTACTGATCGAGATGGGAACAAAGTTGACTTGCGTGTCAGCGAGCTTTGGAATATGGCAATGACTCCGGCATGGTCACCTGATGGAAAATGGATTTCTTTTCATCGAGCTTGCGGCCTCATTATAAAAAGCTTGGAAAATGGATCAGAAGAGATATTAGTAGCAGAGGGACCTTCTTTGGACAATAATACATGTTCCTTTAGTACTGCATGGTCCCCAGACAGTCAGCAAATTGCATGGATCGGGGGCTCTTCTTATGAACCTGTTGCTAAGACTGTGTGGGTGATAAATAGCGATGGTAGTAACATGGAAGCAATTTTCAAAGCCGAAGATACGCTTTTAGTTGATCACACAGCAGGACAAATTACATGGAGCCCTGATGGTGAATCTGTTGCCGTAGTGATGGAAACAGGAGAAGTGTACTTGATTGACGCAGATTGTTATAAAGCAATAAATGGATGTGATGAGTCAACTCGTGAGCTGATTCAATTTGTTCCACAAAATTGGCGTCATGATTACTATCCTCAATGGACTGGAGATTGATAGAATCGATTGAAGCAATCTGGAAATATGGCGTGATTTTTTCTTAATTCTTCCCCTATCTCTCCACCACAAACTCAATCGCCTCTTCCACCTCATTCCCCGCTCTGTCTCGTGCAACAACTTGAATAAAATGCTCGCCTTCAGTGACTGCCCATGTCCATGTATAGGGGGCTTCTGTCAGGACTCCGATCTGCTGATAATCGAGATAAAAAGACACTGATTCCACGCCTAAATTATCATCGGCATTCACCTCTATCTCGATCTGTTTATTTCGCAGGTAATCCACCTTTTCTCCCGCCAGCGGATAAACCATTTCTATGCTCGGATATTCATTATCAATGCTGATCTGTGTTGTCGCGATCTCCACGCGCTGGTCTGTATGCACGACTAATAATTGGATCGCGTAAAGTCCGCTCAGCGTGCTCGTATCCCAGAGAGCTAGCAAGTCATTTTCGACAGGCTCATGTACATCTTCACCGATCTGTAGCCAGCTTTGGGGGTTTAATCCCTGCCCGACCTGAACGCGATAATAATCGAAATCACTTCCGCTGGCTGTACCACGAATTGGCAAATTACCGCTTATATCCGCAAAAAGTTCGGGGGCCGTAAAATGTGCGTCTGCCAAACGCGGAGGCGCGAGAATGGCATCGTAATCTGTTGGCGGGAGTTCCACGCCCGCTGTTTCCGCCCAGGTCTGTGCTTCATCAGGAACGATCAGATAAGTTTTTTCCTCGATCAAAGCGGGGGAAGTAAAAACCGTCGCCAAATAGCCCGTTTCTCTGTTCACGCTGAAGCTGCGATATAAATTATCGTATTGGCTGGGTTCAGAGCCATTCAAAAAAACTTCGCTGACGATATTGGGGCAATCGGCGGTCGGGAGCAAACCCGAAGGGTCGCAAACATCCATCCGCGTGATGCCGATGGGCGCATCCCAGCCTGTGGGCGGGAGCGTTTCGTTCGCTTTTTTGATCAACGCATACCATACACCAGCCGAAACTTCGGGGTCAAAGGGTTCGTTCGCAGAAAGCCAAATAAGCGCAACGCGCTCAGGCGTGTAGCCCACTGTCCACGACGAAAGATCATCGGCCACGCGCCCAATTTTTGCAGCCGCCGGAAAACCCACATCCAGCGCATTATCTATGCCCAGGCTTTGCCAGCGCGCGCTGCCATCGCTCAAAATATCGTTCATTAGATAGGCCAATTGCGGTGTGACTACAGGCTGCGCTTCGGCATTACCCCAATCGAGCCAAACTTCACCCTCAGCATCGCGGATTTCCAGCACTGTTACAGCTTGCAAATCTTCATCCAGCATTTGACCCTTCATCACACCGTCGGCGGCAAAAACTCCATAGGCCTGAGCCAAATTCAGCGGAGAAATAAGGTCATTTTCATAATCCACACCAAAGGATCGCGAGATGCGCTTCACATTTTCTGTGCCCATCTGCGCTAAAACGCCTTCCATCGGGAGGCGATAATCGTTCGCCAGCGCCGTTCTTAAACGCATCGGGCCATGAAATTGCCCATCATAATTTTGGATGCCTGTCTCGTTCGGAATATCCCATAAAAGGGATGCCGGACTCAGCCCGCGCGTGAATCCCGTTAAATAAACAAAGGGATACAAACTTGACCCGACCTTGCCAGCCGCCATTTGACCGGATTCCCCGCTCAGCGTTGTCTCGCCAACGAGTGCCAGCACCTGACCATTTTGTGGATCAAGGATCAAGCCGCTGGCACGGGCATTTGTGAGCGCATCCATCACGGGCAGAGCGGGGAGAAAATGAGCAGAATCGCAAGCATTTTCCTTTGCCCTGCTCAAGCGCAAGATTTGCGTTTGAATAGCACAAGCGGCGCTTTTTTGCAGATCAAGGTCAAGCGTGGAGGTGATGATAAGCCCGCCACGTTCTATCCGTTCGCGGGGATAAATTTCGGAGAGTTGCTCGAGGGTTAAAGAGAGAAAAGCCGGGGCCGGGTTTTCAGCTTCGTTAAACGTGGGCAGGCTGAAAGGCGAGCGACGCGCCGCATCCGCTTGGGCAGGGTCGAGCATTCCCAATTCTTCCATAATATATAAGGTTTCCTGGCGGCGTTGATAGGAGGCCGTGGGCGCATCAATGGGGTTGAGCGCAGGCGTTTGGCTGGCAGCTGCGAGGGTGGCGGATCCGGCAATATCCAATTCAGTCACGGATTTGCCAAAATAGAGCTGTGCAGCAGATTCTGCGCCGAAGGCACTGTGCCCAAAATTGGCGGCGTTGAGATACCATTCCATAATTTGCTGCCGCCCATATTGCTCGGTCAGTTGGGCGGAGAGCATAATTTCCCGCAGATCGCGGCGCAGGGAGGGGGCTTCATCCCAAAGCAGGAGATTAGAAACAAGTTTTTGTGTAAGAGTGGGATTATTGTTAAACCTATAGCCCTTGTGTGTCCAAAAATTGGAGTCAGCAAGAGCGATGGTTGCCTGCACAAGCGCATCGGGGAGATGCTGCGGATTTTCAGTGCCAATGGGAATATATCGGCGTACTTTATCTTCCGGTGCAAAAACATGAACGAGATTTTCGCCGCTGCGATCATAGACGCGCGTTGGTTGAAGGAGCGAACCATCGCGAGGGTTTAGCAACTTTTCGAGCTCTTCTACTGGGGGGAGGTCTTTAACAAGACTTTGATAGCTAAAAATAAAAGAGAAAATACCAAAAATGAGTAATAAAGAGAGCGTGACCCCACAGCCTAGACCTAGATTGCGACTGCCCCGCTCAAGACGTCGCTCTGGCTGGGCGCGGCGTTTTCGTCGCTTACGGAGGATGTTGAGGGTAGAAGACATTAGGAGAAAAGATACGTATTGCGTATTGCGTAAATAGTAATGAAAGGCATTACGTAATACGTTTTACGCAACACTTTAAAAGATCTCATCCAGCCAGCCCATAATGCCGCCATTCCTATTTGTCTTTTTTTCTTTTTTCGGCATTTCCCCATAAACTTCGCCATTTTGTCCGTTGATCAGCACGGTGCGGTCTTGTCCCTCATAAGGGTAGGTGGTCATCCACAGTGGGAGCAGCAGCAATTTATAAGATGTAATTGCCAGATCTGCTGACGATGTGCTGAAATTTCTCAGCTGATACATACTCCGCTTGATCTTTTTCTTTTCAGCATCATAGGCGCGGCTTCGCGCTTCGAGCGCGGCTTTACTTAATTCCACTTCGTATGTTTCTGCTGACCAACTGGAAAGATAACGCCGATTATAAGATCTTGTCTCACGCAATTCGTAGCTTTCGATCAGGCTATGCAAGTATCCTTCATATTTCTTCGCAGCGGGGATAATGAGATCATCCACAAAAATAGACATATCGCCGCGTTCAACAACATATGTTTTTTCTGTTTTAAAACCAAAGCCTTGTTGCCTGTTTTCTTCTACTGCTCGCTCGCCCCTATAACTGATCGAGCCGCCGATGTCAAAAGTCCAAACAGGGATATAAAGTCCGCGCGGGGGCAAGACCTTGCCTTGCGGCGTAAAACCTTTCTCTTTTACCCATGCGACCAAGATCTGTATGGCGCGCTTTTTATCAAATGCATGGGGAATGATCGCATCGGGGTCAAGAAGATCGCGTGTTTCGCCATGATGCACAACATGTGGCGAAGCGCAATAAGCGCAAGTCCCTGAGATACTGTCTGCCGCGAGCAAAAATTCTGCCCCACAGCCTTCGCAATGAAAAACTTTCCGTGCTACGGGTTTGCTGTGCCCACGTAAAGTCGCCATTGCTGAGAAAAAATCTTGTTCTTTGGCTTCTTCCTCTTCTGCCGCATCTTCGATGGCACAAAAATCACAAACCAGGCTTTGTCCATCTGGCGAAAAGCTCATTTTTCCACCGCAATTTGGGCAATCAAAACGCTCGGCATTGGTTTTTCTATCGCTGGCATCTGGCGCGGCGATCCGGTCAGAATCAACAATTTCTTCTGCTTTAAGTGTGCCATTTAAGATCGCCAAAGAACGCCGTGCGCGCGGATGTGTCATTCGGTAGGAAAGCGCTTCGTCCAAAGCGTGGCGTTTCTTCTCTTCATCGCTTTCGACTTCACTCAAGTAAAACCACAGATCTGCCAACATATCATGATCGCTGGCAGAGTAAATAGCGCGCTCAAAATAATTTTTGGCAGAATTCAATTCTCCAGCTTTTAACGCGGTCACACCACTGTACATCAAGCTTCGAATTCTTGATTCGCTCATCGGCGTACAATCGCATCTGTCATTTGCGCGATCCTCTTCATTTCTTTAACATCATGCACACGAATAATATCCGCCCCGCGCGCGATCCCCACTGCAACCGATGCCGCAGTCCCTTCTACGCGCTGGTCAGCGGGCAGATCAAGGGTATAACCGATAAAAGATTTCCGCGAGGGTCCCAGCAAAACAGGATAGCCTAGTAAGCGAATTTCATCCAGGCGGTTATTTAATTCTAGATTTTGTTCGATCGTTTTCCCGAAGCCAATTCCCGGATCAAGGATAATGGATTCGCTCTTGACCTCGGCTTGCTCGGCGATCTGAGCAGATTCGAGCAACTCGGCCTTCACATCTTCGAGCAGATCCTCGTACTCTGCGCCGACATAGGCATTCCCCAACTGGTCACGCACCTCAACACTAGCCGGGTTACTGCGGTTGTGCATCAAAATTAAGGGACAGCCAAATTTCGCCACAACGGAAGCAAGCTTAGGATCCGCGCGCAGCCCCCAGACGTCGTTGACGATATGTGCTCCAGCGTCAAGAGCCGCTTCCGCGACCGAGGCCTTATAGGTATCCACAGAGATCAATATCTCTGGCATTTCCTCCGAAATTGCACGAATGATGGGAATCACTCTACGGATCTCTTCGTCTTCATCCACTGGTTCAGAGCCTGGACGAGTAGATTCGCCGCCCACATCAAGAATATCTGCACCTGCTTCTGCAAAGGATTTTGCTTGTGCTAACGCCCCCCCCTGCCCCCCCCCGCTCGCGGTTGGGGAACTTAAAAGCCCATCACCCGAAAAACTATCGGGCGTAACGTTGAGGATGCCCATCACATAGGTACGTTCGCCCCAGTTGAGGGTTTGGTTGGCAATTTTGAGAGGGTTCATGACGTATTGCGTAATGCGTATTGCGTAGTGATTCACGCAATACGCATTAGGTTTTAGTTTTTATGCAAATTGATCAAGAGGCAAGGCCAACCACGCTTCGGCTTCTTCTACATCGGTATAAATATGAATATCTGCGGCAAAATTTGTATCTGCCAGTGCAGCTACTTTGCGGATTCCATCGGCAACAGCATCATTGGCCACGACAACGGCTAAACGAATTTTGCGTGCGGAAGGATCACTATTCAAGCGAATGGCCGAACGCATCGCTTCTTCGGGAATTTCAGATACTTGGCGCAGATCATATAAGTTGCGTGTTAAGCGGTCAGCATCGAGTAGGTGATCTTCGGCGAAATGCTTCCAGTGTGCAACTGTTTTTTCACTCAGATCAGTGAAAACATAGTGCATTCCACCATCGTTACGGCGAACAACATGGTAACCAATACCGGGTTCAGCTTTCCAGTTGAGGGGTTTGACAGACATGGGAAACCTCCTAAAGGTTTTATTTTTAAATGATTAAATTATTATACCGAAAAAGGGGTGACTTCATCAGAATCCAGCAGCTTTAACATGCTCTTTACATTTTCCCCTAAAAGAGGATGTTCAAAGTCAGGTGCCAGGTCTGCCAGCGGAACAAGGACAAATGTCCGCTCGTGCAAACGTGGGTGTGGAATGGATAATTTCTCTTCCTCTAGTACGAGATCATCATAAAAAAGGATATCAAGATCAATTAGCCGAGGCCCATTCCGAAAGTTTTTAACACGCCCCAGTTCTTCTTCTTTTCTTTTGAGAAATTCGAGCAATGTGCGAGGAGCCAAATCGGTTTCTGCTTCAATGACCATATTCAGAAAAGCGGGCTGATCTTCGTATCCCCAAGGCGGGGTTTCGTAGATAGTGGATTCACGAAGAATGCGCAGGTCGGGTGCAAGAGAATTAATGGCAGATCGCAAATTAGCGGAGCGGTCGCCGAGATTGGTGCCGAGGGCGATATAAATTATAGACATGTTTTTATGGGTAGAAGCGGGGTAACCCGCCCCTGCGATAATTAAACTCTTTCCAATATCGTTGCGGTTGCCATCCCATGCCCAATACACATGGCCTGCAAACCAAATCGAGCATTGCGCCGCTGCATTTCGTGAACAAGTTTTGTCATCAGGATCGCACCAGTTGCACCGAGGGGATGCCCATGCGCAATCGCGCCGCCGTTTACATTTACCTTCTCCATATCCACATCCAATTCTTTTGCCCATGCCAAAACGACGCTGGCAAAGGCTTCGTTGATCTCGATAATGTCCATATCATCGAGGGTTAGGCCACCGGTCATTTCGAGGGCTTTTTTCGTCGCAGCAATGGGACCATCGAGGGCAATAACGGGGTCGCTGCCTACAACGGCGCGCGTCAAAACACGAGCCATGGGCATCAGGTTATAGCGGCCAACAGCATCTGCTGAAGCAAGCAAAAGGGCTCCCGCGCCATCACTGATCTGGGAGGCATTGCCCGCTGTGACCGTGCCATCTTCTTTAAAGACAGGTTTGAGAGAGCGCATCTTTTCGCGGTCCGGGGGACGGCGCACGCCTTCATCGGTGTCGAAAACTGTGCCATCGGGGAAGGTTAACGGAATAATTTGTCCGTCGAAATACCCCGCATCCATAGCGGAGGCAGCTTTCTCGTGAGAGCGAAACGCGAAGTCATCCTGCTCATCCCGCGTTAGATCCCATTTTTCTGCCATCATTTCTGCGCTAACACCCTGATGAACGAGTTTTTGGGGCATATTTGGAGACCATTCGGAGGGATAATCTGCCCCCAACATCTGATGCGACATCATCTCTGTACCGCCCGCCAGAACGAGATTTGCATCGCCCGCAAGAATGGCTTGCGAGGCAAAGTGGACAGCTTGCTGGCTCGAGCCACACATCCGGTTAATGCTCACGCCCGGCACATGGACAGGGAACCCGGCATTTAACGCAGCAAGGCGTGCCAGATTTGCCCCCTGATCGCCGATGGGTGTGACAACGCCCCAGATCACATCATCCAGGCGTTTGGGCGCGATACCTGCACGTTGTACCGTTTCTGCCATAACTTGCGCAGCAAGATCAACAGGAGCAAGGGGAAAAAGCGCGCCTTTTTCTCTGCCAAGAGCAATAGCAGAGCGCGCAGCGGAGATAACAAAAACATCGGTATCGGACATAAAAAATCTCCTTTTCAGAATATCTTTTCTCAAAGCTTATGGTATCACATCAGAAAAAAGAAATATACCATTTATGTTCCTTGGCAAAAGGCGGCAATGGATTCAAGAGGGGAAGAGCATGAAGCACGATATTTGCTACTTTAAATTCAGAATTGAAGCATTATTTCTATTACAATTCATACTAAAAAGGTGCTAATTATCGGATATAATGCGTAATTGTGAGAATATTTCAAGAAAGAAAACGATATGGTTTGCTGGAGAATCCCCCCGATTTTATTTACTCAGATCATAGTGATATTAAAAACTCAAAAGATTTTACGGAGAAATTATGAACAAAGACAAACAATTGCAGATGTTTCGTGAGCTGGTATTGATCCGCCGTCTGGAAAAACGCGGAGCAGAACTCTACCAGGATGGAAAGATCGGCGGATTTATGCATTTGTATATTGGGCAGGAAGCCGTTTCGACAGGAATAGTTGCCGCGAAAGAACCCAGAGATCGTGTCATAACCGCTTACCGCGATCATGGCGTAGCCCTAAATTGCGGCATTTCCGCAAATGAAGTTATGGCGGAGTTATTAGGAAAAGAAACAGGCATGTCGAAGGGCAAAGGTGGCTCAATGCATATGGCCGATCCAGATAAGAATATGTGGGGTGGGCATGCTATTGTAGGCGGACACTTACCCATTGCTTCTGGCATGGCTCTTGGCGATCAATATGCCGGCAATGATAATGTCACCATTTGTATGTTTGGTGAGGGGGCGACCAATATTGGCTACTTCCATGAGGCGCTAAATCTGGCAAAGATCTGGGGACTGCGCGTTTTATGGGTTTGTGAGAACAATGAATTTGGTATGGGCACCGCTGTAGAACGCGCCTCTGCCGTTTCCGAGATCCGTCAAAAGGCAGAGGGTTACGGAATGAAGAACTCTAGTGTGAACGGAAGAGATGTTTTGAAAGTTCACAATGCTGCCAAAGAAGCGCTTGATTACGTGCGTTCGAATAGCCAGCCCTTCTTGCTGGAAGTTGAAACATACCGCCTGCGTGGACACTCAATGGGTGATCCCGAACGTTACCGAACACAAGATGAAGTCTTGAAACGGAAGGAGAATGAACCGATCAGAACCTTCCGCAAGCAGTTGCTTGCTAAAAAGACCGCCACAGCGAAGAAACTGGATGAAATTATTGCCGAGGTTGATGTTGAAGTGCAGAAAGCAGTTGAATTTGCTGAATCCAGTCCAGAGCCAGCTCCAGAAGCACTCTGGGAACATGTTTACGTAGAGTAGGGAGATCATAGATAATGTCTAGAATTACAATGCGAGAAGCAATTTCTCAGGCCCTGATGGAAGAAATGGACCGAGATCTATCCGTATTCATCATGGGGGAAGAAGTGGGCGTTTGGGGTGGTACTTATGCGGTCACAAAAGGCTTTTATGATAAATACGGCCCAGAGAGAGTAAAAGACACACCTATTGCTGAGAACGCAATTGTCGGTGGCGCAATAGGTGCCGCTATGGTTGGGCAGCGTCCAATAGCTGAATTAATGACGATCAACTTCGCCTTCTCGGCGATGGATTATATTGTCAATCAGGCCCCCAAGCTGCACTATATGTTTGGCGGACAGATCAAGGTCCCGATGGTGATCAGAGCTGTCGGTGGCGGTGGACGTCAACTTGGCGCTACACATTCCCAAACGCCCGACGCTGTTTTTGCTCATTTCCCCGGTCTTAAGGTAGTCAGCCCTGGAACACCGGAAGATGCAAAAGGTTTGCTCAAGAGCGCTATCCGCTCTGACGACCCGATCTTTTTTATTGAAAATGCAACCATGTATCAAGTCCGTGGAGAAGTCCCCGAAGGCGAATATACGATACCAATTGGGGTATCCAAAGTCCAGCGCCCGGGCGACGACGTCACAATTGTTACTTATGCAAAAGGACTTGAGCTTTCAATGAAAGCTGCCGATCAACTTGCTAAAGAAGGCATTCAGGCCGAAATTGTCGATCTGCGTACCCTGCGCCCACTCGATATGGGACCGGTTCTGGAATCTTTCAAAAAGACCAATCGAGCAGTGATCGTTGAAGAGGGTTGGAAATCTTATGGTATTGGCGCTGAAATAACCAGTCGCATTTATGAAGAGGCTTTCGACTATATCGACGCACCTATCTTGCGCGTTGCTCAAAAAGAAGTTCCGCTCCCCTATAACCGTGCACTTGAACAATCAGCCCTCCCACAGGTGCCAGATATTGTGGCTGCGGTGAAGGAAGTGATGAAATAATGGCTGAAATTATAAATATGCCCAAATTGGGCTTTGACATGGCCGAAGGTGTGCTTATTGAATGGGCCAAGCAGGAAGGCGATACAGTTGAAAAAGGCGATGTACTGGCAGATATCGAAACAGATAAAGTCACTGTTGAGATCGAATCAACGGTCAGCGGCACGATCCTGCGGCATCTTGCCAAAGCAGGAGATGTAGTCCCGGTAACGGCTCCAATCATAATTATTGGGGAGCCCGGGGAAGAAGTGGACGACATTATTCCTCTTGCTGGGGAGGATAACGAAACACCGGCACCAACTCCTGCACCTGAACAGCCGGATCAAACTCAACCTGAGCTTGCTTCCGCTATATCAGCAGAATCTGCTCAACAATCGAAAAAGATCAAAGCCTCGCCACTGGCAAAGAAAATTGCCCAAGACAAAAATGTGGGTCTGGCAGGAATCACAGGTACCGGTCCCGGTGGGCGTATCGTCAAACGTGATGTTGAAGCGTTGCTCGCAAGTCGAAAGGAGGGCGCAGCGTCATCTGTATCCACTTTCTCGGCTATTTCTCGAGAGGACAAGATCATCCCATTGACAAAATTACGCCAAGCCATCGGGCGGCGTCTGACTGAAGTCAATCAGGAAGTCCCGCAATTCTTTGTCACCCATGAATACAAAGTGGAATCCGTGATGGAGATGCGAGCGCAGATCAATAGCGTATTGCCAGAGGGAGAGAAACTCTCGGTAAATGACTTTATAGTAAAAGCTGTCGCGCTGACATTACGCGAATTCCCAAATTTGAACGCCTCCTTACTGGGTGATAAAGTAATCCAGCACGGTGCGGTCAATGTAGGGAATGCTGTCGCTGTTGAAGGAGGCCTGCTGACCGTGGTGTCCAAAAATGCGGACCAGAAAACTCTGCGGCAGATCTCAATGGAAGTAAAGAATATGGCAACAGATGTTCGGGCGGGTAAGATCAAACCAGATGATATCGAAGGTTCAACTTTTTCGATCAGCAATCTCGGCATGTTTGAGGTGGAGCAGTTTGTTGCGATCATCAATCCGCCTGAAGCAGCGATATTGGCTGTTGGTTCGGCTTTAGAAGTACCGGTTGTTGAAGGCGGCGAAGTCAAAGCTGGCTGGCGGATGAAGGCCACTATCTCTGTTGATCACCGCATCAGTGACGGAGCCGAAGCTGCTCAGTTTATGCAAGCATTGGCAAATTACCTGGAAAACCCCTTGCTCTTGGTAGCCTAAATTACTTAGAGTTGAAAGAAAAGGCTGTCGCAATTACTGTGACAGCTTTTTTCTTGTCTTATTTCAGAAATTCAAGGGCTATATAGCGATGTCGTTAGGGCCTGTGTAATTATTGAAAAATTCGAATATTGGTTATTAGCTACTAAAAAACAAGCGCAACCCTAAATATAAAAAAACAGACCCCGTGATCTTATCCGTTGTTTGTCTAAACTTATTATAGAAAACCTGCACTTTTTTCATTGAGAAGAAATAGGCAACCAAGCTGTACCAAAGCACTGAGGCAGAAAAAACCATAGCTATTGTTGCAAAATAAAACCAAGGAGGTGCTTGTGGGGGAAAGGAGATGATAAAGAGGCTACCAAAGAAGACGGCCGTTTTGGGATTTGCATAGCTGGTAAATAAACCCAGTCGAAATGCGGAAGCGTTATCTTTGAATTCTTGTTGGGACTTGCTACCCATCTCTAGCGATTGAAAAGAGGCGATGATTATTTTTAGCCCAAGATAGCCCAAATAAAGCCCACCAATAATTCGGATCAGATGATATAGCCAGGTTGCGTATTCAAAAACCGCGCTTATCCCGATCAGGCTTGCGCTCGCCCATGTGGCTGCACCAGCCGAAACCCCCAAGGTAACATAGAATCCTGTTTGTCTGGAATCTGAAACTGAATACTGTGTGACTACAATAAAGTTTGGGCCGGGAATTGTTAAGACGAGAAACCACGCACCCAATAAGCTTGCAAAGGCTACCAGTAAATTCATATTCTTTTGTTTGTCACGCCTTATCTTTCAATTTCATTTAATAACTGATGTTACGCTCTTTTTTCTTTCATTCAGACGTTCAGCCCCCTGCCCCTCGCTTCGCTGGGGCTTCCCCCATAGGGGGATTAGAGAAGAAAACGAGGTTTTTTAGAAGGATGCTACGAAAGGGGAGATACCCCTTCGGGGCACTTTACCCGATAGGGTAGAGGGACAATGGTCAAGTATTTTCTTGTTCACATAACCTTTTCAATTCTTCAAATTCTGTTTCCATCTCTTCTTTGATGTCCTTTTTTATCTTCCATCCGAAAATAATATTCACAAGATTCATTGGGAATTTCCAATGAATATCTGCTTCGGTTTTAAGGATCGTTTTTCCATTTTTCCCTTCAAGTGAATAAGAGACATTGACTTTATGGAGCTTGCTTTCCAGCTGAAAAGCGATCATTTTGTTCTCAACATAATCCGTAATAACCCCTTTCATCTCCAAAGTCTTTGCGCCATTTCCCATTTCTTCGATAAAGGTCGTGCCGACCTTTTCGGGTCTTTCTTCAATGACCTTTCCTTTTTTGACACCTTTTTGCCAGCGCATTGCTTTTTCGGGGTCATCTATCCACGGGAAAATTTTCTCCGGTTCTCCTGCTATTTCAAGGGTAAAAAATATTTTCATTCTTTATCTAGAGATTGCTTCACTTCGTTCGCAATGACAAGTTAGGTTATTTTCAGACCACCGATGAATTCGCGGATGACAGAATCTTGAGGGACGATGCTGTCGTCGGGATAAGGGGTGATGGTTTGAAGCAAGTTGAATATACGTGTGGCTCGCTGATAGGCGTCCAGCCGGAGCGGATCATCTTTATATTTTTCGACCCATTTTGCAAAACCATCCAGTAATTTATCCTTATAAAGAGGCAGTTCGTAGGGCATGGCGCTGTTGATTATGAAATCCGCTGTGCCTGAGTAGGGGATGATATTTCTCATTTCGCTGGAGCGGACATAATGCCAATGCGTCAAGGTTTTTTCATACCTATAATCACGATATAAATCATCACGTAGCATTCTTCGCATAAGGCGAATATCTGTCCAGCGGATATATTTGCCTTGATCGTCTTTGATCTGCAGCAGAGGCTCAATATAGAGCCGAACCTTGCTATCTGTAATGCCGTCGGTCAAGGGAGGATATAGACCATAGAGACTGTCGATCAGGATAATATCGCCTTTAGTTAAGCGCAGCTGGGTTTGCTCAGGGTGTCGTTTGCCCGTCTTAAAATCATAAAAAGGCAAGAGCACTTCTTCACCTTTAAGGAGCTGATGAAGGTGCTGATTGATGAGTTCAATATCTAGCGCCTGGGGTGTTTCAAAATCGTAGTCGCCGAACTCATCCTTTGGGTGCATCTCCAGGTCAAAATAATAATTATCCAGATTTAGCTCTACAAATTTCATGCCCAACTTGCCAAGATGATGCGCGACCTTAGTTGTCGTCGTCGTTTTACCAGATGATGAGGGTCCGGCAACGATTGCCAAACGAACTTCATCTTTCCGTTCTTCAAGTAAGGCGCTGACTGAGGCAATATCGCTAGCATAAGCGGCTTCTGACTCTGCAACGATTTCTTTGATCTCCCCATTCTCGACCCGTTGATTGAGTGTTTGAACGGTATTTAGCTCATGACTGACAGACCAGTCCAGCGTTCGCCACATTTTTGCCCAGGGGATATATTCTGAGCGCTGCTCGGAAAGTGGCTTCTGTTTTTGCCGACGACGATTCCGCTCTTCCCTATACAGGATGTAATGTTTCGCGACCTTGGCGTGCCCGGCTTCGATGAGCGTTTTCTCGACAATATCCTGGATCTCCTCCACGTTTGGATAATGCTTCGCTTTGCACTCATTCTCTAAAGTTGCGATGACTTGGTCGGCTAGATTTTCAGCGGTTTTTTTATCCCTTCCCCCAACGGATACTGCTGCGCGGAAGATCGCATTAACGACCCGGCTACGTGAAAAGGCAACTGTTGCCCCATTTCTTTTGATGACATATTTGATATTTGTCATTAAATCTCCGCTATGCAAACTATTAGATTCTTATTGATTATAAAGATAAATGGCAACTCCCAATATATCAGCTATAGGTTCCAGCCATATTTTATAATCGTCATCAAAAGCTTCCATATCTGTGCTTTCAATTGAGAGAACACCAATAACATTATTGTTCCAACAAATTGGCAAACAAATAAATGATGTGTAAGGTGTTCTTCTTCCTCCTTGGATAACGTTTTGAAATTTAAAGAAATTGGGATTATCAGTTTTCCCATTCTTTTTATCAAGATAGTTACAAATTTCAGCATCTCCACTCATAAATACGGAACCAGCAATTCCTCTTTCTTTAGTCTTATCAAACTGGGCACCAATGTAAAACCTTTTCTGACTCTTCTTTCTGTGGGGATTCATACGCCAAAATGCTAGGTAATCAGAATCTTGTGAATCTGGTACCAAAACACCAACTCCAAAAACATGTTCGTTTCGAAAGTGTTGTATTATTGATTTAAATAATTTATCCAGAAAATCTCTAATGTTTTCCTTAATGTTACCTTCACAAAGAAATTGAATTTCATGAGAGATTTCAGCTAGGGAAAAATAAGTTCTGTGAACTACAGTCTTTTTTCTTTCCTCAAGATTGCCTTTTATAAGAATTGTAAACAAACTTGAAACTAAAATTATAAATAGAATTACCAGAATTAATATTGGTGCTTGAATATTAATTACTTCGCCTTTTATGTTATCCAAATAGAATTGATATGCTTCGCCCCCCGCAATCTCTCCAAAGATTTGCAAAAAGATCCAAGTTATAAAAGCTAGCAATGGGCCACTGACAAATGGGTTTTTTTTTGCCCAATTTTTGATGTAAACAATCCTGTTTCTCAAATAGTTAATCATTTACAACCTCCTAATACTATTTCCTTATTCTTTCAAAAAAATCTCTTTGCAATTGTATTTACGGTATATTTTGTATCTTTGCCAGAAGCTTTCAAATTCAAAAGTATGTCTTCATCATATGCTTGTTTGCCCAACATAACATATTCTGGGGTTTTCTGTTTCCACTTTTTGAGATATTCAGTTGATTTCTTTTGGTTTAATCTAAGATAAAAATCAACTAGAAGAATAAAAGAAATTCGTTCTATAGCGGTATTTTTTTCTTTTGAAATTTTTATCTTTTTCTCTGACAAAAATGGAGTTTTTCCCAAAATATTTGAACTTCCAGCATTAGGATCAACTGCTCCATAAACAACATTTTGAACACCATACATATAAATCGCACTCATACATAGTAAACATGGCTCTAAAGTAACAAATAATGTACTTCCGTTAATATCCGTGTTTGGATAATCAATGACTATTAAGGAATTCATCTCAGCGTGGGAAAGAGGGTTTCCGAACAAGGTTTTGTCTTCCCCTGATGTTTCATAACTTCGATTACGCCCTTTAGATATTATCGTACCGCTCTTACCTGTGAGAACTGCCCCAATAGGAACCGAATTGGCACAATATGAAGTCCATGCTTGTTCAAAGCATAATTGCCAAACGCGATCTAGTTTATTCCACATAATAACCTTCAATAGCACTTGTTCGTAAAGTAATGGGTTACTCCATCTTTAGCCTAGGGAGGGAATGAGTAAAAGTATGATACTTGAATACCACTTTGAAATCAACAACCGTTATAAACCGGCCTAAGATTCTTTTTGCTTGTAATTTTAATTGTACAACTAAAACCCAGGAAATTTTGGCTGAGGAGTGTTTTTTATGATATTTAAAATTTCCGAGAACGAATCAATAATGATTATTCTTTCATCAAATTCGAGTTCATCTAAATCTCTTTTTTGATTTCCTCCCTTAGTAGAAATTTTTCTAATAGTATCAATGTTATTTTGATTACATTCCCTTCCGTATCTAGCGAAAATACCTTTTGCTCCAATACTAAGAGCCGGTATTAAGTCCTTTTCATAACTATCTCCCACTACATATACGTCTAAAGTTGAATTTCCAAATGACTCTAATATAGCTTTATACCCAAATATGCTAGGCTTTAATAGTTGAGGTTCCAACGGATAATATATTTTATTCTTGGACCTTGAGAGAGTATTGCTAGGTGGAAGTCTGCCTACGAAGCCAGAAAAATAACGACTAAGATGAAGTTGACGAAGCCGAAATTGAGCTAAGTTTATGGGAGCATTTGTACAACAAAAAATTTTTACGCCTCCTTTATATGCCCATAAAAGCGTTTCTCTTACACCGTTATAAGGACTGAGATATTTTCTTCCAGTTCGTACAAAAACAGCTCTAGCCCCTTTTACCGCTTCATCAATTTTTTTTGATGGTAGTTTCTTTAGTGTTTGAAGTTCTTGCACAGAGAAAGAGAATTCGATATTTTCGTGCTCCTTGTACACACGCCTAAAGTCCTCTACGATAGTTTCTTTTTCGGTCTCAGTTTCTTTACTTAAAAAGTGCACCATTGCCCGAAAGCAGGGTGCGAAGTAGTCCACCCAGTTGTATAACGTATTGTCTAAGTCAGTAATAAGAACTGGATATTTCTTCATTTTTTGTAGAGAAACACTTCAATAGCATGGGGATTGTAGAAATACCCAATATCAAATTTAGGTTGTTTTTGGAACAACAAAATAGCCCTCAGAGATTTGGTCACCAAGTGGAAGTTCAATCCGATGATGTTTGCGACACACTGCTTGGTATGTAACTGATCTGTCTTCCACAAAAATGGGATCAGTCCATTTCGCAGGCTGTCCCTTTACAAGCCGTTGATGCCTCTTTGCAGGTTTACCGCATATTGCACAAATAGCCTCTAAAAGCACAAGTTCATCAGCTGTGGCTAATAGAAAAGTTATATGATTCCCAAATGCCTCACCTCGAAAATCAATGTGCAATCCAGCGATGATTATTATTTTTCCCGAGTTTGCTAAATCATTACAAACTTGAACTATCCCATCATCGAAATAATGAATTTCATCTATAGCAATTACATCAAAATCGAATTTTAGATAGTCTCCCCTTTGGGTGTTGCTAAAATAGAGTAAAAAAGCAATCCAAGG
>CAZOOX010000010.1:0-46640 GCA_964581545.1 uncultured Anaerolineaceae bacterium | reverse complement strand
TATCCAATGAATCAGATTTTTTTTGGCGATAATCTGCCTATCCTGAAATCACTCCCCAGCGAGTCTGTTGATCTCATTTATATTGACCCTCCTTTTAATACAGGAAAGGTGCAAAAATTAACACAAGTAAAAACGCTGCAATCAAAGGATGGAGATCGTGTTGGATTTCAGGGGAAAAAATATGAGACAGTAGAAGTCGGCACAAAAGCTTATGGAGATTCTTTTTCAGGAACAGACACCGAGGAAACGGCAAAAAATAACGCTTATCTGGAATTAGCCCCTGAAGCAAGCATTTATTTCTTAGAGTCTTTTTTGAGACCACGATTGGAAGAGGCGCACCGCTTATTGAAGCCGCATGGCTCTTTATATTTCCATATTGATTATCGTGAGGCTCATTATTGCAAAATCTTGTTAGATAGTGTGTTTGGACGAAAAAGTTATTTAAATGAGATCATTTGGGCTTATGATTTTGGGGGACGCTCAAAATCGAAATGGCCTGCCAAACACGACACGATTTTCTTTTATGTAAAAAATCCAAAAAACTATATTTTTAATAGCACTGATATTGACAGAGAGCCTTATATGGCGCCCGGGCTTGTCGGAAAAGAAAAAGCACAAAAAGGAAAGCTGCCAACGGACACCTGGTTTTATTCCTATGTTGGCAGAAAGCCAACCGACACTTGGTGGCAAACGATTGTCCCTACCAACAGCAAAGAACGAGTTGGCTACCCAACACAAAAGCCCACCAAATTGCTGGAGCGCATTCTACGAGCATCATCTCATCCTGATAGCACTGTGCTTGATTTTTTTGCGGGCAGCGGTTCAATGGGCGAAGCCTGTTTGAAAATGAAAAGGCATTTCATTCTCATGGACAGTAATCAAGAAGCTCTTGAGGTAATGGCAAAACGCTTTTCGGGTGTAAAGGATATTGAATGGTTCAATTTCGACCCTGCACCATTTCAGAAAGAAGAGAATCAATATATTCTAGAAAAAATGGAAAATAGAATTGAGGCACCAGAGTTAAGCGAAGATTTCAAATCCCTTGCAGCAACTGCGAGTATGCTTGAGAATGAGTTCAAAGCAAGAGATAGATTCTGGGCAAATAGCCCATTTGAGTGGATGCACTATCTTACATCTTCTCAAAAAGAAAAAATTGGGAAAGAGTTAATTCTCTCATGGCTTGAGCGTGAAGGCATAGCGCTTGAGCTAAATGATCAAAAAATTTCATATAGATTCTCGACCCTTTTCACTGAAGGGAATTATGAGTTCAAGAATACCAAAAAAGACGATTACGATCATCTTCTTTGCCTCGGCATTTCTCCCTTTGAAACACATGCCTGGGTATTTGAACGCGCAGATATTTTAGCTCATTCAAAAGAAGATCGCATCGCTCTAAATCCCAAAAAACTCCCAACTTGGGTAAATAAATCGGAAGGCTCTTTAAAGAACGCTATTCAATATTTAAAGAAGCTAGGCAAGAATAATTAAGCAGAAAAAAGAAAGTGATGTTAATTTTCTCTCTTTTCTTCTTAACGGTATAATAACGCCCATGCAATCACAAATTATCGGTATCCGTTTTACCACTATAGGTAAAATTTATCACTTTGACGCTATTAACGTACCAGAAATTCAACTGGGCGAACACGTTATCGTAGACACTGCGCGTGGAGATCATCTCGGTGAGGTCGTCGAAAGCCTTGAAGCCCCCCCTCAAGAGAATAAAGGCGGCTGGAAAAAAGTCCTGCGTCGTGCCACCCCTCGAGATCTGCTTCTTGCCCAAACCTGGAAAGAAAAAGAGACAGAGGCTCTCGTTGACTGTCGTGAAATTGCCAGCAAGATGAAGCTTCCCAATGCAAAAGTCATCAAAGCTGAGTATAACTACAACGGCTCACGCCTAACCTATCTCTACAGCCATGAAGGCGACAAAAAAGTCAACCTTAACAAATTGCGCAATGCCATGCAAAAAAAATATGGCCAAACGCGGGTTGAGATGCGCCAGATCGGTCCGCGTGACGTGGCAAAGATCATTGGGGGGCTGGGTGCCTGCGGTCAGGAAAAACGCTGCTGCACAATGTATCTAACAGACTTCAGCCCTATTTCCATCAAAATGGCAAAAGCACAAGGCATCTCCCTTGCGCCATCTGAGATCACAGGCATGTGCGGCAGGTTGCGTTGTTGCCTTATCTTTGAATACGAAGCCTACGCAAAAGCTCGCAAAACACTCCCCAAACGCAAAAAACGCGTTGTCACACCAAAAGGTGAAGGCAGGGTTATAGACCTAAATCCGCTCACAGAAACCGTTATCGTTCAGCTAGACGATGAAGTACGTGGTGCGCGACATTCCTTCCATCGTGACGAGATCGAACCTTGGGATGAGCGCGAAGCCTTGCGTCGCAAGGCCGCAGAACCCTGCGGAGAGAATTGCAGCTGTGGCAAACACGAAGGCCAAAAAGAAAATGCCGAAGCTCAGTCCGGATAACTGGGAAAGCCCGCAAAAAATCCTTGTCATCCTTGCACATCCTGATGACCCAGAATTTTTCTGCGGCGCAACATTAGCGCGCTGGGCACAGGCGGGACACGAAATCACCTACTGCCTACTCACCTGTGGGGATAAAGGCAGCAGCGACCCAAATATCTCAACGGATGAACTCTGTCAGCGCCGCCACAAAGAACAGAAAAACGCAGCCAAAATAATCGGTGTAAAAGAAGTTCACTTCCTGGATCGCCCGGATGGTTATCTTGTTCCCGATATGGAGACGCGGCGCATGGTGACACGCGCTATCCGCCAATTCACGCCCGATATTCTCGTCACCTGTGACCCGACCAACCTCTACCCCAGCGAAAGCTATCCCATTAATCACCCCGATCATCGTGCCGCTGGACAAGTTGTGCTAGATGCTGTTTTCCCCGCTGCGGGAAGCCATCTATTCTTCCCCGAACTCCTTGAAGAAGGCTATGCCCCTCACCGACCCGATGAAGTTTGGATCAGTCTAACCAGACAAGCCAACACCGTAGTGGACGTTACTGAAACATGGGAAAGAAAAATACAAGCCATTCTGGAACACAAAAGTCAAGTTAAAGACCCATCCGCTCTGATCGAGAGAATGCACAAACGCGGCACGGTCAAAGATAGCTCCGAAGAAAATCCACGTTACGAAGAACATTTCCGCGTCATCCGCTGGAAAAGATAAACAAACAACATAAACTTCCGAAGTTTTGAAAACTTCGGAAGTTTTTATAAAAGGAGAAAAAATGTCTAACTTTCTTTCAAAAGCAAAAGACCTTTTTGTTTACACACAAAATTTAAGACGCGATTTCCATATGCACCCCGAGTTAGGATTTGAAGAAGTCCGCACCGCTGGTATCGTCGCAAAGGAATTACGCGCCCTTGACCTTGAAACAACAACTGGTATTGCTGAGACCGGTGTTGTTGCTTTGCTGGAAGGTGGAAAATCTGGACCCGTTTTACTCTTACGTTTTGATATGGATGCTCTGCCTATCACAGAAGAGACGGGGGCGGAATATGCATCTACTACAAAAGGCAAGATGCACGCCTGCGGACATGATGGCCATGTTGCTGTAGGCCTGACAGTAGCAAAGATGTTAAGCGAAGTCCGTGACGATTTAGCAGGCACAATAAAGTTTGTTTTTCAACCTGCAGAAGAGGGTGTAGTCAATCAGCAAGGCAGAAGCGGGGCAGGGCAAATGATCCATGAGGGTGTACTGGAAAGCCCAAAAGTGGATTATGCCTTAGCGTTACATTTATGGAACAGCAAGCCCCTCGGTTGGCTGGGAATTGGCACAGGTCCTATGATGGCCGGGGCGGAGTATTTCAAGGTCACAGTTTATGGGAAAGGTGGACATGGAGCGATGCCGCAAGTTACTGTCGATCCCATTGTCGCAGCAGCCGAGATCATAAGTGCATTACAAAGCGTGGTATCGAGAAATATTAGCCCGCTAAAACCTGCCGTTTTAACGGTAGCAAGTATACAGGGGGGCGAGGCGTTCAATGTTATCCCATCAAAAGTTGAAATGACGGGAACGATCCGTACTTTTGAGCCAGAAGTACGCGAAACGGTCGTTCGACGCTTTGATGAGATCGTCAAAAACACGGCAGAGACAATGGGATGCACCGTCGATCTCGAACGAAGAAGAATTTCTCCGGCAGTGATAAACGAGGCAAAAATAACAGAGAGCGTGCAAAAGGCCGCGCAAAGGCTTTATCCTGAGACGGAGATCAACACAGGAAATTACCTGACAATGGGAGCAGAAGATATGGCATTTATGATAGAGAAAGTGCCAGGATGCTACTTTTTTGTCGGGTCTGCGAATGCTGAAAAAGGGTTGAATTACGACCATCACCACCCTAAATTTGATATTGATGAAGCATCAATGCCGCGTGCTGCGGCATTGATGGCAGCGGCAGTGATGGAGATATTGCAATAAAAAATACTCTTATGGACTGAACAAATAAAACTTGTGCAAACGGATGATTCTGCAAGGGGCGTGCTCTTGTGCCGACGAGTGCCCTTTAGGGTAAGTAGTCTCATCTTGAGAAGGAGATTGCTTCACTCCGAAAAGCGTCGGGCTTCGCAAAGTCATGCGATTGCACGAGTTCTAAGTGCTTTACCCATTAGGACTTTCGCTTTTGAACAAAAAAGAAGGGTGTGTCGCACCAACTTCGACAGGCAGATACTAACCGACAAGCATTTTTCCTATCGAAGAGAATATTCTTATCGTTTTGGTGCGATGCACGCCTGCCCGAGCGAAAATCCTTACTTTGTTAATTTTCAGAAAAACATCATCGCTACGCCCCGCGAGAACAGAGCTGTGATCATCGCAATTACGACAGTAAGCCCAGTGATAACAAACATATCTTTTGTGCCCAGTTCACGTCGAAGTGCGCCGAGCGTGGCTAAACAAGGGATGTAAAACATCACAAAAACGGTGAAAGTGATCATCTGCACAGAGGTGAAAACTGTGTCGAAGTTCATGGAGCCAAGCGCCTGCCCGAGCATAACGAGAGAAAGCTCTTTGCGGAAGATGCCAAAGATGAGCGGAACGCCTGTAGCGGCTGGCAAGCCCAATGTCCAGGTAATGGGACGGAAAAGCATGTTGAAGAAATCTGCTGCGTGGAAATAATTCGCCAAAGCAAGAACTGCGCTCCCTGCGATCAAAAGCGGCCAAGCTTCGACCAAAAATTCCTTGATCCGAAACCATGCTTTTTGCACCACTGTGCGCAGAGTAGGAATCCGATAAGGAGGAATCTCAAGGATCAGCCCAGGGGTATCGTCAGGGATCATTGCGGTCAAAACTCGACCTACTAATGCAATGATAAAGATATTCAAAAGATAAAGGATCAATGCCATTAGCGGACCAAGATAAAAAGCAACCAAGCCAAAAACAACTGAAAGAATTGCCGCGCAAGGGACAAGGGTTGCGAGAGCAGCAGCAACAAATCGCTCCTTGGGGTCATCAAGGGTCCGGGTTGACATCACCGCAGGAACATTGCAGCCGTAGCCCAAAATAAATGGAACAATTGCCTTCCCGTGCAAACCAATGCGGTGCATAAGAGCATCCATCAGAAAGGCGACGCGCGACATATAACCAATATCTTCGAGCAAACCTAAACCCAAAAGAAATGGTACAAGATACGGTAAAACGATACCGAGACCAGCAATGACGCCCTGCAATGCGCCAATGATGATCTCTGTAAATAACTTCCCCTCGCCAAGATAAGCTGCTGCTTGAGCCGTGACCCTTTCGAGAAAAGCAAGCAGCGGGGTTTCAATAAGTACGCCCATCCCGTAAACAACCTGAAAAAAAGCGTAGAGAATTAAGATAAGGCCAATATAGCCCCAAAAAGGATGAAGAAGAAAATCATCCAATCGATCACGTTTGCTAACCCGACGATCACCACGTTTCACAAACTCGTGCTCCAGATCACTTGCCAAACGATGGCGTGCCATGCGTTCATTTTCTTTTATTTCAAGATAATCGCTTGTATCTATATTTTCTTTTTTCCCCATTCGCAAAGCTGCCAAAAAGAGAGGTTTTACACCGCGTCCGCGGCTGGCAACGAGCGGCATTACAGGAACGCCCAATTTCTCTTGCAACGCAGGGCCATCTAAGATTAGCCCTATGCGGGAGGCTTCATCCATCATATTCATTGCTACGATCACAGGGGCTTTCATGGCCAATAGCTCTAAAGTCAGCTCAAGCCCTTGTGCAACATGCGAAGCATCCAAAACATTGATAATGATATCCACATCTTCAGAAAGCAAATAACGACTGGCTTCACGTTCAGCCGGGTTTGTTCCCGCAAGCGTATAGGTACCTGGTAAATCGACAACCTCTATGGTCTCTCCACCAACCCGAACACTGCTTTCTGTAAATGTAACTGTTGTACCTGTAAAATTCCCTGTTTCTGCCTTGTACCCCGCAACTTGATTAAAAAGGGTACTTTTGCCACAATTTGGCTGTCCAATTAATGCTATTCGCATTCTTTATCCTCAACAACAATCTTTTTCGCTACACCACGCCCCAGCGCGATCTCTCGCCCGTGTACATCCACCAAAAGCGGACCACCCATAGGAGCTGCCCGCAAAACACGCACACAGTCACCAGGATAAATCCCGTGCTGCGTCAATTTATCTTCTAAGCCAGTTCCACCAGCTAAACGTAGAATTCGCACCGAATCCCCTTTTTTAACATCCAACAAAACCATTATTACCTCGTCATTTTATTTCAGACAGGTTATATCCTAAATACACTCTATAGACAAGTGATAATTGTCACCGATAAGGTAAAATTAGCCCTGCAAGTATAAAGGAAAATCGAGGAAAAAGATGAAAATCCCCAAAGAATTAATTACATATCTACAAAAATCTACGCATATTGCCATGTTAACAGGTGCGGGGATTTCTGCGGAATCCGGATTAAATACCTTCAGAGAAGCCCAAACAGGATACTGGTCTCAATATCGTCCTGAAGATCTGGCAACACCGCAAGCCTTCGCTCGTGACCCCAAACTTGTCTGGGACTGGTACGCGATGCGGCGAAATAAAGTTGCTGAGGCATCCCCTAACGCCGGACATTTTGCCCTTGTGGATATGGAAAGCCGCATCCCAAACTTTACCCTCATCACCCAAAACGTAGATGGCTACCATCGTCAGGCGGGCAGCAAGAATGTGTTGGAATTACACGGCAATATCCAAAAAGTGAAATGCTATGACGGTTGTGGCGTGGTGGACAATTGGGAAGAGTCTGATAAAGTTCCTCGATGCCCAAAATGCAATGCTCATCTCCGCCCCGACGTGGTCTGGTTCGGCGAATCTCTGCCACTGGGTGCAATTAATGCAGCTCACAAAGCCACATTAGAATGTCAGGCCTTCTTCTCAGTCGGCACATCAGGACTAGTACAGCCCGCCGCATCTCTAGCGCATACTGCCCGTCAAAAAGGAGCTCTCGTAATAGAGATCAATCTTGACCCCACACCGCTCACCCCGCATGTAGATTTTGCCCTGCACGGAAAATCTGGAGAGATCTTGCCAGCGCTGATGGATGAAGTTTGGGGGTGATATATGCTGCTTTTTTTATGATATAAAAGACCTGATGAGCTTTCCAAATCATCAGGTCTTTATAATTCAACAATAAAGAGTTATTTAGGCATCCCAATCATCAAGTCTTTCTCGGAGATCGGCAACTTTCTCTCGCAGAAGTAGCGCACCAATCCCAAAAGCGATCAGGAAGACGCCGGTGCACCCGATCAGGAAGATGGTGGGCCATCCATCGAGCAAGCCCAGGGTCACGGTAATTACGCTAAGAATAAGGAAGATGATCGGGGTAATGACCAAGCTTTTTGAGCGGATGACGATTCCATAAATCAAAACAGCAATTGCCTGAAAGAAAAGCACAACGAAATAGATAAATTGCTCTTCAGAGACCAATTGAAAATAGGTCGTGCTGAGCAAAACAAGTTGTGAGAGCATCCCAGTGATAAATGCTGCGGTTTTGCTGCCGCTCCGCACAAGCAAATAATGCATCAACATTCCCAATACAGCTGCCACAACAGTAAAGAATTGCGGCTGGTCAATTTCAAAGTTAAACAAGATCATAAAATATGCCATCAGGTAAAAAGCATTTGCAGGGAAGCCAAGCCAGATATTTTTTTTGCGAAAAGCGTGGGTAGCGTATAAGGTCGCTGTAATTGCAACAGGAATGCTTGCCACAAGGCCCGAATCTTCAAATGGTGCACTCAACGCAACGAGCGTGCCAAGAATCAGGCTGCTGAAAGTCAACATCTCCTGCCATTTGACGTGCTCACCCTTCTTGATCAGAAAACCGACCCCATAGTAAAGCACGGCAACGAAAATCAGCGGGAAAAGCCAACGCTCTTGATCTAAATGTTGCAGTAATGCAAGCACACCCAGCGGTAAATAACCGGTCGCTAAATACCCTAAGCGCGGTTCTTTTTTATAGAGCGCATACCCAACAAAGAACAGTGCATAAACGCCAAAGGAGATTGTCGCGGGGAGAGCGTGTGCACTGAGATTTGAGAGCAAATTCGCAGTATTAGCGAAAACAAGTATCCCAGCGGCGATCTGTACAGGCTGGTGAAGCGGACGAATAATCTTAAGTGTGCGCTCAAAAATTGCATCAAGCATGAGCCAAAGCAACCCGACAACCAGAAAGGTGTACGTTAGTTCATCTTGAATATTCGCATCCCTGAAAATTGAATAGACAGCGATACCCAATAATATATATGTCCCAGCTTCTAGCCATTGAGATCGACGAATAAAAGTTTCGAAGGTATAAGCGAGGGCCAAAAACAACGCATACCAGCCGATATAGGCTTCAGGTGAAGCAACGCCATTCAAAATTAGTGCGCTTGCTAATGCCAATCCACTGATGCGAAGAGGGCTGCTCCATAGACTTTTTCTAGCCCAAGCACCAAGCCCATAGTAAAGGGCAGAAAGTACAAAAAGTATCGGAAGCCAATATAAGGCTATTTCGAAATATTGAAGCAAGGCAATTGCAGCGAAAGAAAGATATGCTGTGAAGAAAAACTTGAATAATTCTTTGCGATAGTAGAGTGCGTATCCCAAGAAGAAGAGGGCGTAAGCTGAAAAACAGATTACTGCGGCAAGCGTTTCACTATATAAATTCCCGGCAAGTAAGAAAGTATTTAATCCAACTATCATGCCCACCGCAAAGTGAAGTGGAGTTTGAAGAGGGCGCTCAATCTTGAGTGTGCGCTCTAGAAGCATATCTGTGCCCAACCAGACCAAGCCTATACTCAAAAGAATATAAGAAAGGGGCTCATGTATATTTGAGCTGTCTAAAATGCCATAAAAAGCCAAGGCTAAAAAGAAATGGATGCCCAACTCCATCCACGCCGATTTCCAAATAAATGTCTCCAACGCGAATAAAAGCGCCACAACCAGCGCGTACCATCCCCATCCATTTTCCAATGTCGTCATCCCCAAGAAAATGATGATGCTCCCAAGAATAAGGCCACTATATCGAAAAACATTAGACCAATCTTCTTTCCTTCTGAGAAAAACCCCAACACCATAATAAAGTGCGGAGAGAATAATCAATACCGGTAGCCAAATATGGTAACTGAAGAGGTAACTCGTGTATAAGGCAGAAAATGTCAAAAAGCCCGCAGCGATATACGCCAGAAAAACACGAAGACGCATTGCGTAAAAGAAGAAAAACAACGCCATTAAGCCCAAAAGCATCGCTGCTTGCAAATCTGTTTCTCGCGGAATATTGATGAACGCAAAAGTCGTTATGCCGCCCAAAACTTGCAAGGGGAGTCTCCATGGGATTTCTTTTCTTGTTCGTGGCATCAGCGCATCTGGCAAAAGAAGCAAAAGACTGACACCAAAAAGCTGATAGCCCATGAAAATTTCGGTATTTTTCAAGAATGGTAAGGCAAAAAAGGAGAAATATGCCCCAAGCGCAGAAACTAATCCAATAGACCAAAAGATGATCTGTGGTCTATAAATATGAAAAGCTATGTAAGAAATCGCAATCCCTAATAAAACAAAGAAGAGCGGTGTGATGCGATTTATATCAAAGGCGCGTGCAGAAGCTAAAGACAAGGCTCCTGCAAAAACAAATCCTGACCCTAAAAGGAACGGCAAACTATATTTCTTCCACTTTTCTGACTTAATGAAATCTGAAAAAGCGACATGCGCCGCGACAAAAACTGATCCCCATAGCCACGCAAGGAATACCTGCAAAGCACTGGACAAATCTCCGAAACCATTAAAACTGATCCACACAACGGGGATCAATGCCCCAACAGCCAAATAAGGGAAGATAGCCATCTCCCAAAACAAATTACTGAGAATATAAGCGCTTGCAGCGAGCAGCCATGTTACTCCACCCGCGAACCACCAAGCGTCACTCCACCTTGATCCCATAAAGGGCAAAGAGAAAAAGGAGACTGCAAGAGTCCCAAGAAGAACAAATTGAGTTAAGAAGAAAAGAGGCTTTACAAAGTCCCTATCTTTCCACTTCACCAGCAATTTGCTTGCAATCAAAGCCCCCCAAGATGCAAACGTAATTATCAGCAGATCCAGCGCAAGAGGGACATCAAATATATTCGCAAAATTAATCCCTCCAAGTATCAAAGCAAAGAATGCCATCACGCTAAAAAAGCGTGACTCGTAAAACCAAATGCTCCACCCCCATACTGCTGCGACAAAGAAAAAGACAATTGCCCAATATAGGCTATTCGCATCGCTACGCAAGTTGAGCATATCGGCGAGAACGCCCGCATCTACCGCTAAAAGCGTCGAAAAGATAATAAAAAGGGTAAAGCTGGGTTGAGGCAATCTCTTTTTGAGAGTCAGCGCACCAACTAAAAAGCCTATAGTCACAAATAAAAGAATTGGAAAACGTAGGGATTCTATTGTCGCAGCAAAGATCAGTGCAGCAGCAATAACAAAAAATGCGCCCAAATACAAAGCGATCTTAATGCTCGATTCGCTAAACAAAACTTGGGCCAAACTTCGCTTTGGCTTTTTAGGCTTCGGTGGCTGGGGAGCAGGAATTTTCTTGGGGGCAGGTGTTGCAATGCTAGCTGCTACGGGGCGAACTTCTGCTTTTTGAACGGTAGCAGGCACAGGGTCTGGAACGGGCGCGGGCTTTACATCAAAGGAATAGCGTTTTTCAAGCGTTGTAGCAATTTCTTCACGCAACAAACCTTCTTTTTTCCATTGTCGAATTTCATTCACCAAAATTTCCCGCGTCATTTGTGGCAGCTTTGATAAACGCTTGAAAATCTGTCGATTTACGGGGAAATCTAATGCGGTAATAGCTGCGGCACGCACAGCTATACTACGATCTTTGGCTGCCAGCTTTTCAAGTTGGCGCAAAACCCCTTCACTACTATACGTTAGTGCACCTAACTTCTCAATGCTTTTTAAACGCTCTTCTGCTTCAGAATGACGCAATCCTTTCTGAATTTCAGCGATGATCTCTTTAGGTGTTGCAGATGATTTATTGGCTTCGGACATCGTTTTCCTCCAAAGGCTTGTCTGCCAACTTTCTTTATGCTACCATCCTCTAAGTATACTTCAATCAGGAGAAAAACATGAGCGTACTGACGCTGCTAACCGATTTCGGCACACAAGATGGCTTTGTGGGTGTGATGAAAGGTGTTATCTGGGGCATTTGCCCCGAAACAAAAATTGCAGATATTTCTCACCAGATAAAACCCCAAAACGTGATGCAAGGTGCTCTCACCCTCTCTCGCGTTGCCCCTTATTTTGGAAATGGGACTGCTCACGTTGCGGTTGTGGATCCTGGAGTAGGGACGCAACGCCGGGCAATAGCAGCAGAAATTGGAAATCAGTTCTATGTCGCTCCTGATAATGGCTTGCTCACGCTGCTGATAGAGGATGCCGAAGAAAAACATTTCCCGATAAAAATCGTCGAATTAACCAACCCTGATTATTGGCTACACGACATAACCAGCACCTTTCACGGACGCGATATTTTTGCTCCCATCGGAGCACATCTCGCGGCGGGCATCTCCCTTAAAGAATTAGGAACAACCATTGACAACCCTGTACGTCTAGAATTTCCTCAGCCCATAAAAACAACCACGGGCTGGGAAGCACGTATCACCCTGATAGATCATTTTGGCAATCTTCGCACAAATTTACCAGTCGAAAAACTCGAGGAAGATTTTGAAATTCGTATTTTAGGGCATGAAATTAATGAGTTTACAAAATCTTACGGTCGCTCTGCGCCCGGAGACTTGATCGCGCTAGCAGACAGTGGAGGCTATCTCGAAATTGCAGTAGTAAATGGGAGTGCAGAAAAAAAGTTGGGCGCAAAAACAGGAGAGTTAGTGGAGATTATTTTCAATGGATAAAATTCTGATCACAAACCTACATGCGCACGGTATTATCGGTGTTTATGATGAAGAGCGCGTAACGCCGCAAGATATTTTAATCAATATCACTCTCTATACAGACACCCGTTCGGCTGCAAAATCTGACTTGCTAGATGATTGCATTAACTATGATGCACTTTCTCAAAAAGTCCGTCACCATGCAGAAAGTGAACAACGTTTAACGGTAGAGGCTCTCGCCGAAGATATTGCAAAGATTTGTTTGGAAGAAGCTAAGGTGAAGAAAGTGCGTGTTCGCGTAGAAAAACCCGAGGCCCTGGATTTTGTAGAAAAAGTTGGGGTCGAGATCAAACGCTCTTAAACGGAAACCAACTCACGTCCAAGTGGGAGCCGGTTTTTCATCCAAAAAAAGCTTTTTGACTTTAAATTTGCAAAGAGGATGCCCCGCGCGAAATATTGTCCAAAAATTCCTGGCGCGTAGCAAGATTTGCTCTAAATGCGCCATGCATCGCCGATGTGGTCATGCGAGCATTTTGTTTTTTGATACCGCGCATCATCATGCACATGTGTAAACCCTCAACCACAACAGCAACACCCTGAGGCTTAAGAAGGTCTCGAATAAAATCGGCTATTTGCCTAGTCATACGTTCTTGCACCTGTAAGCGGCGGGCAAAAATTTCAACAATGCGGGGAATTTTAGAAAGCCCGATAACTTTACCGTCGGGGATATAAGCAATATGTGCGCGCCCCATAAAAGGAAGCATATGATGCTCGCAAAGGCTATAAAACTCAATATCTCGGACGACCACCATTTCGTCATATTCAACGTTGAAAAGTGCGCCGTTAACGATTTTTTCAGGGTCAGAGCTATAGCCAGAAAAAAGCTCTTCGTACATATTTGCTATTCTAAAAGGCGTGCGCTTTAGGCCTTCTCTTTCTGGGTCTTCACCAATTGCAAGAAGAAGTTTTTTCGCCGCTTTTTCAATTGCACTACTATCAAAATTCTGTTTTTTCTTATTTTTATCTTGTGTCATATTTCGCTTTAGAAAGAAACTGACTCGAGTACTCGAGTCAGTTTCTTTCTACTTTTTTATTTTTTTCTGACTATATCAGGCAATTTCTGGCTCAATCAAGCCATAACTTCCATCGCGTCGTCTATATAAGACATTCATCGCATTTGTTTCACCATTATAAAAGATGAAAAAATTGTCATGTCCCAAAAGTTTCATTTGCTCTAGCGCTTCTTCTACAACCATTGGGTATACCGTAAATTTTTTACGGCGCGCAATCACCATTTCTTCTTCGTCAAACTCCTCTTCGAAAGAGATGGGAGCAACTTCAGCAGCTGAACGTCCATCACCTCTACCTCGTTTGCGCTTTCCTTTAAAGCGCTCAATTTGACGTTGCATTTTACCTAAGGCAGTGTCAAAAGCGGCCAAAATATCATCTGCTCTTTCCTCTGTTCGCAAAAGAATACGCGGACCTCGTACCGTAATTTGTGCAACCTGCCTGTCTGCTGCACTGCGCGCGGATTTCACATAAGAAAGGTCTACGCGCGTACTTTCGATTTCTTTGAGATAACGATCTAGATTCTCTGCTTTGTCGGAAACATAATCGTGAACATTATCAGTTATTTCCATGTTTTTTCCGAAAATTTGCACTTCGTGTGTCATCGTACCTCCTGTAATGGATTCAGACGGTCTCAAGACCATGATGTGGTAATGCTCTGGCAAGAGAGAGGGCGTAAACCTCAGCAGCATTACCTTTGACCAACGCCTTCGCACATGAGTTTAGGGTTGCTCCCGTTGTGGACACATCATCTATGACCAAAACTCTTTTGCCAGCAACTTTCTTCTCATTAGCAAGAAAAGCACTACGCACATTTTTCTCACGTTCGTCTACACCAAGCCCTACTTGAGAAACTGTTTCTCTCACTCTTTTTATGGAGCGAGGGGCATATTTCCATTTTTTTGCAAGAGCCAGTGGACGAGCGATTAGCCCAACCTGATTATACCCTCGTTCTCGAAAACGTTTTTTGCCTAAAGGGACAGGGACAACAATATCTACATCCCAGTTTAGCTCATCTATATAACTTAACATTTCAGCAAGCAAAGAGTCCCCCAATCCTAAATCTTGTCTGTATTTCATTCCATGTAGAGCATCACGGATCGGTCCCTCTTCAAAGACTGCCCAAGAACGCAAAATATTGTAGGACGGTCTATTTTCCTCACAAGAATCACAAATCCCCTTTACATCTTGGGGTAAACCGCAAATTTCACACTTTGGCTCAGGAGGAAAAGAGATGGAATTTTTGCATTTTTCACACCAACGAACTCCCACTTTTTCACAACCTCCACAAAGAGGCGGGTACAAAAGATCTATTCCCACCCAAAACAAACGATAAAGATGATACCCAAAAGGTAGCTTCAAAGGTCTTATCCTATTCCCTGCCCCAGGAAGTTATCCATCATGCTGAACACAGCTGGTGCCAAAAGAACAATAAAAATAGAAGGGAAGGTCAGAAAAGCCATCGGGACAATCATTCTAACGGGGGCTTTATGCGCTTCTTCCTCTGCCATTTGGCGTCGTTTAATTCGCATTTGTTCTGATTGAATACGAAGAACTTTTGCCATACTTACACCCAATTGCTCACTCTGAATCACTGCTGCTATAAAACTAGTCATCTCAGCCAAGCCAATTCGATCTGCCATATCCTTCAATGCATCTCGTCTTAATTTACCAAGTTGCACTTCCTTGATCGAGCGAGAAAAAGATAAGGATAGTTCGTTATCCCATTTTTCACTCACTTTCGCCATGGCAGCATCGAATCCCAATCCAGCCTCAACGCAAATAGTCAACAGGTCAAGGGCATCGGGCATAGCTTTCTTAATTTCCTTTTGGCGACGCTCGATTTTACTTTGAAGCCAAAGCTGAGGAGAGAAAAAACCAATTACTGTAAATATCGGAATAACGACATAAGGGTTGATTTTTTCTGAAGAAGAGGCAGGAGCAAATAAGAATATAAGAAAGAGAAAACCACCTAAAACACCCGCTATCACGAAACGAGAAGCCAGGAAAGTCGAAGCAGCCATGCGTATTGGATTTCCGGCTAATTCGATTTTAAGTTCTGTTTCTTCAATAAGATGCTGTGGCGTGAAACGTGTTGATATTTCCCCAACTCGTAGCAGGAAAGGAGCAATTACGCGTTCATAAAAAGGCTGAGAAAGCTCAATTTCTTCAAGAGATGCTACTTCTCCACGTTCGCTAAATTCTACCAAACGCGAAGTCAGCAAATCATCGTCGCTGGATGATGTTTCACGATTGCCCGCCACAACCAGAGCTGCAATCCCACCAATAACTACAAGTCCACCAATGATCCATACCCAAATTGAAATATCACCCATTTTACACCTCTATACCTCGATATCGGCTATTTTCATCATTACTAAATATCCCAACCCAATCAAAACAAGCGCGACACCAAGAACACTAAACCCACAAGTATTACCTCTTAGGAAGAGATTTTTCATATAATCATTATTAACAAACCAAAGATAAGTTGCCAACAAAATAGGTACCATCGAAAGGATCTTTGCAGATTGTCTTACTTGCGATGTTAGAACCTTGATCTCACCTTTAATGCGGATACGTTCACGGATAGTAAATGATATCGTATCAAGAATTTCAGCCAGATTACCACCAACCTCACGTTGAACATTAATTGCGGTGATCATAAAATCCAAGTCTTCGCTGGGAATACGCCTTAGCAAGTTATCCAGCGCCGTCCCCATAGGGATGCCGAGTTGCATTTCTTGCACAACTCGACGAAACTCATCAGAAATTGGCGGGGGAAGTTCCTTGCTAATAGCTTCCATAGCTTGCATGGTCGAATAGCCTGCTCGCAAGCCGTTAACCATTAAATTGATCATATCCGGTAACTGGTCATTAAAGTTTGCAAGTCTCTTTCTCTGTTGTCCATTGACATAAGAGCTTGGTAAAATCGCACCAACCACAGCTCCTATTCCGAAAGATATAATGCTTCTTCCGCCCAGGAAACCTGCAACAAACGATGCTACAACAACTGACATAACCACAAGAGCAATATATTCAGCTACCTTAAACTTTAAGTCAGCTCGCGCAAGAGAGGTCTTTATCCTATTTCCCCTTGTAGATTTTTCTACATGCCGGTTTACCCACTCTGTTAAATAAGAAGTCTCATCTTCCGTTGCTTTTTCACCTTTATCTTCTTCCAAGTAACGCCCTAGTCGATCTTCAACTAAGTTGCGTTCACTGTTTGAAGACATCACAATACCCGCTATAAGTAGCACAAGCAAGAAAACTGCCGCGATTATGAAAAACCAAGTCGTAGTATCAAATTCCATTATAAATTCCGCTATTGTGTACTATTAAGGTTAGTATCGTCTTCTTTCGCCAATACCAAAAATAGAAGGGGGTAGATGTATTCCCGAAGCTTCAATTTTGTCCATAAACTTGGGGCGCAAGCCCGTAGGTCGTAACCTACCCATCACCTTTCCTTCTTCAATACCTGTTTGCTCAAAAGCAAAAATATCGGTCGTTGTAATAACATCTCCTTCCATACCACTAACCTCTGTGATGAAAGTCACACGCCTCGAACCGTCTCGCATACGAGCCTGATGACACACGACATCAATTGCCGACGAAATTTGCTCGCGGATAGCCCTAACTGGCAAATCCATTCCTGCCATTAAAGTCATTGTTTCAAGACGAGAAAGTGTATCTCGTGGGCTATTGGAGTGAGCAGTCGTCATAGAGCCATCATGGCCAGTGTTCATAGCCTGTAACATATCAAGAGCTGCTTCGTCGCGAATCTCTCCTACAATAATTCTGTCTGGTCGCATACGCAAAGAGTTCACAACAAGTTGCTGAATGGTTATTTCTCCACGCCCTTCAATATTTGCAGGACGAGATTCTAAAGTAACAACATGTTCTTGTCTTAGCTGCACTTCCGCTGCATTCTCAATTGTTAGTATCCGCTCATCCCCTGGGATAAAAGATGACATCACATTCAGCAGAGTAGTTTTCCCCGATCCTGTTCCTCCAGAGATAACAATGTTCAATCTGGCCTCAACACAAGCTTTCATAAATTGTAAAGCTTCTGGCGTAATAGAACCAAATTGAATAAGTTGCTCCATTGTAATTGGGTTTTTTGAAAACTTACGAATAGTAAGTGTTGGGCCAACAAGTGAGATAGGAGGAACAACCGCATTTACACGAGAACCATCAGGCAAACGCGCATCAACATACGGGCTGGATTCATCAATACGGCGACCAAGGGGCGCTACAATCCGATCAATAATGCGCATTACATGATCATCACTTTCAAATGTTACAGGAACACGATGTAACTTTCCCTTTCTCTCAATATAAATGTTTTTTGCCCCATTTACCATAACCTCTGTTAAGCTATCGTCCTGCAAAAGAGGCTCTAAAGGGCCAAAGCCTAAAATCTCAGCTGTGATTTGCTCAAAGAGGCGGTGGCGCTCAGGTCGTGAAAGAACAATGTTTTCTTCAGCTAAGATTTGCTCAAACAAATCCTGAATTGAGCGGCGCACTTCTTCTGTTTGAGAAATATCTGTAGACGGGTCAATTTCTGCAAGAAGTTTATTTTGAACACGGGTTTTTAAATCATAATATGTTCCCGATTGAGGAGTCGTGTTTGGCGCATTTGCTCTCCTAGATTGTAAAGAACTCAAACGAGAAGAAGAACCTTTTTCCCCTTCTGCATCAGTTGTTTTTTTTGCAGAGGTTGAGCCTTGCCCCTGTTCAATTCTTTTTAATAACGACATCAATCATCTCCAGACTACCTTAATCCCGCTTCATCTTCTGTTTCTATAGAAGCAAGACGTTCTCGAATACTTTCTGCCAGAGAAAGAATCCCCTCGCTTGCCGGCTGTGGTTTGTTCCCTAAAATAAAGGGAACACCTCGATTAACTGAGGGAATAACAACACGCTCATCAAGAGGAATTATAGCTGCGACTTCAACCTTTAGATTCTCACCTATCTTGTCGGGCGTAATACCAATACGTTTATCGTAACGATTCATTGTGAAAACAATGCGCTCACGATCAACGCCCAAAGACGATACCAAATCGAGAAACAGACGCGTATTCTTAATTGCCGGTATATCCTGTGTTGCAATCAAAACGATAATATCGCTCTCGTCAACGGACGAGAGTACAACATCTGTAAGCATGGATGGTGTATCAACTATCACGTAGGCGTATAAACGGCGAAGGTATTTTAAAACCTGTAAAAACTGTTGCCCTGTTATAGATTCTGCTTGTTCAGGACGTGATGGAGCTGCTAAAACATGTACACCTGAAGCGTTGTGCTTCACCATTACATTTCCAACTATTTCTGGATCTAATTCTTCAGCAATAGATGCCAAATCCAAAATTGTATTCTTCCCTTGCTCATTGACAAAAACAGCAACATCACCAAATTGCAAATTTCCATCTACAATAACAGAACGAGTTTCGTCATTGTGAAGCGCGATTCCTAGGTTCACAGCCACTGCGGTACAGCCTGTTCCCCCTTTTGGAGAATATACAGTAATAATTTTCCCTTGAGAAGAAGAAATGTTTGGAACCGTTGGCAAACCACTGCTTGTTACGGCTGAAGCAGACGCTCCCTTCGCTTTTTCTTGGTGAGCCATTGTCCCTGCCCGCCTAATGGCAGAAATAAGTTCGTCTCCCATAGGCGGTTTTGTAAGAAAATCACGAGCTCCAGCTAACATAGCCCGGCGCATATAGTTCTGATCACTTTGCACAGACAAAATAACCACCTGGACAAAAGGCCTTTTTTGGCGTATCGCTTCCGTAGCAGCAATGCCATCCATGTCTGGCATATTGATGTCCATCAGAATAACATCTGGCTCAACATCTTGTGCTATATCTATCGCTTCTCGACCTGTACGCGCTACTCCAACAACGTCAACATCAGCCTCAAACTGCAGTAGTTTTCGAACATTCTCACGTGTTTCAGCGACATCATCAACAATTAGAACCCTGAATTTATTGCTAGAAGCCATGCCTTCTCCATAACTATCTCTTCATATCCATACCTTATAACAAAATCAATACCCTACTGATCGACGGAAGGACTTGCATCATTACCTAAAACGGGATCTTTTAATGTATCAATACGAGGTTCAGATGCATAAGGAAGTTTTGCAGGAACAGGAATAGCATACTGGCTTAGCAAAAACTGCAGTGTTGCGGCTTCTGTTTCCATTCTGGATGTGTCATTTGCGCCTCGTAACGTCAGAGTCAATTTTGCCCCACCATATAACATATAAGTCAGGGATGTTGCATCCTGCGGGGAGACGATCAGAGAAACAACGTCAGGCGCAACAGATGCTTGCTCAGCATTTTCGCCTGGAGCTGGAGGAGCATCTTCGCTACTTCCCGTAGAACTCACAGCTTGCCCACCCACAGGAAAATCTCCTAACTTAAGAACAGCAACATCCTGGAAAACTGTCTGGCAAACGGGTCTCGGACGTTGATCTTCAGAAGGAACAATATAAATTGGCTGCTGGAATGTAGGATCGAGCTCCGCACGCCCCTGCGCTGACCCAGCTGCTTCACCAGTTTGTCCTGCACTCACACTGGCGGATAAACTGGGAGCACCTTCTGGTGGAACACCCGACTGTGAAACAAAAGCGGTTCTATTTGGCAATACTGACTGAAAACCTGAATCTATATCAACAAAAAGAAAGCACGCAATAACATTCACATGAGCACCATCAGCAACACCATAGGCCACAGATGAAAGTCGTGAGGTAGGAATAGAAATAGCCGTCATGCTAGGAGGAATCAGGTTTGCCCACTCTGGTCCAGTCGATGCAATATCTCCTGTACCCCCAACCATTGATTGGGTAATAACCACGCCTTGTTCAAGTGGGTACTTAGCAATTTTTCCGATAAGCTGTTCTTCTCTTTGATCGTAACGGAACATAACCCCAAAGTCAGTCCCTTCTGGCAAAGATATACTCCCTAACACATCTTCTGTGATTTTTTCACCTTGTGGGATTTTTTGTTTAGCAATCACAATATCCACCAAAGCTGGGGCTGGGACAGCTGTTACGTCCGGCTCAACTTGAGATCTAAGAAACAAAAACGCTCCTGCTAGAGCAACCAGCAAAATTAGAGCTATATAAATGAATATTCTTCCGCGACGCATAATTGGCTCCTTTCTCTACATAACAGAGTTTTCGCCCAAACCCAAAACAGACTTGAAATCCAGCTAAAGCCAGAAGTGCGAAATCCCCGATCAAAATATCTCTATCATTTATAGATACGCTAAATATAAGCAAACAAATTATAGCAGGAAAATTATCTGAATTTATAGGAAAAAGGTGGGACGTTGCCTGAAGGCAACGTCCCACCTTTTTAGAACAGATTTTTACATTTACAACCACAAAAGATTATGCTTATGGGTTAGTCATACTACTATTGATATTAGTGAATACGTTACCAATGATCGGTCCGAGTACTACTAATACAGCAAGAACAACAACGGCTACTAAAACAAGAATTAAAGCATACTCTACCAAGCCTTGGCCTTTCTCTTTCGGGGAGAACAACATGTGAAAGCACCTCCTTTTTTTGATAATTTCTTCACCATTTGAAGATGACTACATTATAAGCCTCTTATACAAAAAAACAAGAGGATGAAAGATTTTTCTACTTACAATTATGAAAGCTAATTAGCGGCTGGAACGGAAAAGGAAACTCGAGTTCCCTTCCCCACAGAACTATCAATATCAAAACTACCACCCAACATCTCAACACGATCTCGAATGAGTTTTAATCCCAAACTACTTCCTTGGCTAACCATCTCAACATCAAAACCTTTACCATTATCATCAACACTAACCTTCAACAGCGTCCCTCCTATATCAACATAGACCTTAACTACAGTAGCATGACTATGTCTAGAGGCATTCCCCAAAAGCTCCTGTAAAGCGCGAAACACCATTACTTCAAGATAAGGCTCTAATCTTCTCTCTGTTCCTGAGACAAGAAGGTTCATCTCTATTCCAGACTGCTCTCTAAAAGTTTCCGCATAGCGACGAATAGTCGGTATCAATCCCAGGTCATCAAGCATCATTGGACGAAGCTCAAATATGAAGTTGCGCACTTTCTGAAAAGTTCGCATTGCTGAAGCCTTCAAGCTATTCAGCTCATCTTTAGCTTGCTCGATATCAACAGACAGAAGGCGCATTGCGATCTCTGCTTGCAATATAAAATTGGATAAAGCTTGCGCTGGTCCATCGTGCATTTGACGCGACAAACGCTGACGCTCAGATTCCTGCGCATTAACGATCATTTCTATATTATTTGCTTCCGTTTGCTTTGCTCCCCCCGCTTGATTGGAATTACTTCCATTTGAACCATCTGCCTGATGCAAAACGTTTTTATATCGCTCAAGGTGCGTCTTATCATTCTGCAATTTATCTAATTGCCCTCTCATTACAAGGAGGCGTTGCTGTGCTTCTAAAGCAGAATCATAAGCTAAACGTACTTCTTCAGCAGACATTTGAGAGATGTCGGATTTAACTTCTTGTAAATGGGCTGTGATCGCAGCATTTCTTTGTGTTAACTTCCCCACTTCATCCTGGCTTTGCTCGATCATTAAGGTTACTTCTCTTAATGAGCTTTCTGTTTCGTCCAATTCAGCTTGAATATCAAGACTTTCTTCTTGCATATCTTCGTTAGCTTGGGATAAAACCATTAAAATTTCTCCTAACCTTTTTGCTCATCGTCGTCATGCAATTGAACCCAGCCTCGTTTCAGAGCGTAAACCACAGCCTGCGTGCGGTCTTCAACACCAAATTTTCTTAAAATAGCTGTAACATGGTTTTTGACCGTTTGATGACTAATACCCAACAACATGGCAATCTCTTTATTACTCATACCACGTACCACACAAGAGAGAACTTCCATTTCCCGCTTTGATAGAGGGTGAAATGGGGTTCCTGGCTCGCTGTAAGTACGATTAATATCTCTCATATTGCTCTTGATCCAATCGTCTAACTCCTCGCGGGAGAAAACCTGATCAGCAATAACATATTTCCCTTTGTATATCTCACGAATACTTTGGATTAAGCGCCTAGGACCAATTTCTTTCGCACAATATGCGGCAGCACCCGCAATAGCTGCGTGCAGTGCTTGCTCAAGGTCGTCATAACCGGTAAGTAACAAAACGCGTGTCGAAAGCTTCCCTTGAACAACACGATGAGCAACCTGCTGCCCATTTAAGCCTGGTAAATTGACGTCGATAACTGCAATATCAGGAGAAAGAGATTGTATTATCTCTAAAGCCTCTTCTCCGCCAGATGCTTGACCGATCACGGCCATATCTGGCTCTAGCGACAATGCATCTACAACACCCTGCCTAAATAATGGATGGTCATCTACAACAACTAATTTTATTTTTTCCATGGCTGTCTCTTATCCCTAGGTTTTTATCGAGTATAGCACAGCACCTTCTTTGGCACATTCTAAAAATATTGCAGAAGCCTTAATGGCTCCATTCATATAAGCTCATATTTTCTCCACCAATTTCTGGAGCAAACAGACCTCTCGTATTATACACAAGAGGCAAGCCTTCTGACAGGGTTTTGTACCAAGATGGGAAAACAATTAGATACTCAACATTCTGACTGTTTAAATAAGATGCGAGTGTTTCTTCATCGCGGATATAGGGAATCACTTCTGGAGAGACCAAGCCTGCTAGATCTACGAGCTCTCGTCCATCAAAATAGCCCAACGCGCCAATATCATGCGCGGCGATCAGGGCATCTGAGGGGATGTTTTCTGCAAGCCATTTGGCGGTAACGACCATTTCGCTTTCAATGAAGGCCACATCTTCTGCATAGGATTTGGCACCAAGCCCATAGAAAGCAAGCCAGATCAAAACAAGAGCGCTTCCCCATCCAAATGTGAGAAGTCCTTTGCGCGCAGATTTGGCTTTCTCAAAAAGTTGTAGCGTACCACTTAATCCCCATAAAAAGAAAATGGGCATGGCAGGCATCATATAGCGTCCGTGCTGGTAGGTGACAGGAAGTTTCCACGCGTAAATCGCGGCATATCCGAGAAACCAGATAACAGCAACAAGCGCGGCTATATTTCGTTCTTTCAGAGAGCGCCAAATATAAAAAAGAGTTCCCGGCAAGAGCAAAGCTCCTGCGCCGATCAGCGGCAGTCCTATCTCTTTTAGGAAGCGTACCCAAAAGGGAGAAAGCTCTCGCAAGATCGCGTACTCTGCTTGCTTGGCATAAAAAGTATTCGGAAGCGGTGTCCCGGTGACTGCCAAATTAAAAAGAAGGTATAGGGAGAGAAAAATACCAAAACCAATAGCCACGTTGAATAAGTCACGTGAAATTTTCTTAAAGGCTTTCCCTGAAAGCACCGCCACTACAAGAACGGGACCCAATAAGGTTATAGCGCCCGGACGCACCCATAAGCTGATCCCAACCAGTGCTCCCAAAAGAAGAAAGTTTCGCTTTTTCAGAATCAGAAAAACTAAGACTGTTGTCACTAAAAAAGCATATAGCAAAGTTTCCATCCCGGAAGCAGCAGCCCAAACGAGATGCCACTCGCCCACGATGAAAATACCCGCCCACGGAAATTTACCTTTATAAGCAGGTACAGATTGATGCAAAAATTGCTCGCCCAAAATTGCCAGCCCCCACAGAAGTACACCACCTAAAGCGAAAGCCCAAAAATAAAAAGAGAGTTTCAGCCAGTAACCAAGTGCAAGCAAGGCTGACCAAAGCGGTGCAGTTGAGCCGCCAGAAACCTGTCCGCGCCAAAAGGCCCATTGTCCCCATTCTGCCAAATTTCGTGCGTAAGTTTGGTGGATCCACGCATCATCCAGAGGGAAGCCTATGCGAAATTTTAGCTGACTGGCAAGCAAATATCCGCCCATGCTAAGGAGGGTCGCGAAGGCTAAAATGAAATTATTTCGTTTCGATGACAAAAATTTTCGCTCCTTCTATTTGCGTCAGAAAAATTATTTGTTCTTCTGTCTCTCGCGCATCAAAAATAGGCAGCAACCCTTCGGTAACGCCACCTTCTTCCAGGATTAAATAGCCGGCATTATATCGCTCTGCAATTTTTAAAACTGTCTGGGCGTCGCCATCTGGCAAAGCGAGGGCATAACGCTCACTAGCAAGAAAATAGCCGGGAGGATTGGATACGATAACCGCTCGCTCATCATTTCCATCTTGTGCCGAGATGATTTTTTCAATGGAAGTATAGAGCGGAACGCCCTTGTTTTGGGCTTGCTCCTGCGCAGTTGGAGAGAGTACGCGCCCCCACAGGATAGCCCCTGTCAGCAAAACCGACATCCCCACAAGTCCCGCTAAAAACACCTGACGTGCTTCCCGAACGCGCCATCTGCGCTTTTTTGCAATCCATTTAATTGCCTGCTCCAAGCCAATGGGTGCAAGCGCCCACCACAAAGGCTGGAGCGCTGCACCAGAGTGAAAGAATCCGCCCCGTGCACCAGCGAAAGGAAAGATAATTGTCATCACAATAAAAGTTGTAGCCCAAGCAAAAAGGCCTATGTAAACCATTTGCTCTTTGCGCTCTTTCCAGCCCCCCCAAATGATGAAGGGGAGCAAAATAACACCGCCCTGCACCCCTAGCGTTGTGCCCAAATTCATCTTTACTGCCCAAAGGCGAGCTTTTATGATCTCACCCCATCCCGATGCAAGCCAACTCTCTACAGAGAGAGCACCAGCAGGATAAGAGAAGATTTGATCATAGGAAGTCAGCCAGAGCATTTGGTCTCCACCTGGGGCGAGAGGTGTGCCAAATGCATTGACATTGCGGAGGAGCCAAGGCGTGACAAGGAGGAAATAAGCAAAAAAAAGAAAAAAGAGGGGAACGATGAAAGAAGAAAGAGGATAGCGTGATGAGTGAAGAGTGATGAGTGAAATTACTGCGATCACGAGCCAAATAGCGCCATCTGCACGGGAGAGGTGCAGAAGAGCCGCTATAAGTCCTAAAGCAATGGCTTTGAGCCAAGTTTTAGAAATATTGAGCGTGAGGAAAAAACTCCCGCCAAGCAACATATAGATACTAAAGGTGTCGGTTGTAGTCAGGAAAGGGGCGTAGTATCCGCTGAAGAGGGCGAGGAGAGCGGAAATAATGGCAAGGTCACGTCTGGAGGTGAGCGAATATGCCAGAGAAGCGGTGATTAACGGTACTAAAGCTGAAAGGAGGATAAATGCCATTTGCGCGCTATCAAAACCAAATCCGGGAGCGAGGCGTATCCCTATCGCCGAGAGGATTGATGCTAATGGCATCCAGTAAGCATGGGAGGGATGTGGAAATCCTGACGGATTATCCAAATAATTCCACAAAAAGGGTTCAGTAAATCCTTTTCCTTCTGCAAGTTGGATTCCGGTTGCATAATAATAATCTGCATCCATATATCCGGACGTTGATTGGGCAGAGGCGATACTCACTGCTATCGCAAGAGAAAAAATGAAAAGGATAAGGTAGTTGCGTATACTCATTTTATTTGATCGACCCATGTACGTGGCGGACGGATAAGCCACCAACGCATCCAATAGAGGCAGATGCCAAGAATAAGAGGAAGGGCGAAAGTCAGCATTTCAAAAGCATGGAGGCTTTGGGTAAAAACCGCCCACGAGGAAAGGAGCAACACTAAAAGAACAGGTATACCCCATTTGGCATTTTCCCAGCGAGAGCGAATCGTTTTCAAGAAAAGTGCCAAGGGAAGAAAAAAATAAGGAAAAAAGGCGGATGTCATGCGAATATCGAGAAATGGCGTCATGACAATGCTCAGGCTGGCAACCCAAAGAAGACGAGAGAAATCTTCTCCACGCGCCGAACGCCATTCCACGAAGAGAAGAAGCAGAGCAATCCACTTGATGATATTTGCGATCATTTTGCCGTCATCGGGTCGCCAAATCTGGAGCGTTTCACTGAAAAGCAACCCTTGTCCAACACGAAGATTAGCTCGGAGAGAACCAGCAAAGGGGATGATCCAGTCAGGGAAAATAATGAGCGTAATAACAATAACAACGACAAAACTCATGGCAAAAATAGAGAAAACACGCCATCGTCGGGCAGCAATAATCAAAAAAAGAATGAAGAATAAGAGTAGCGCGCCATTTTGTAAATGAATTGTGCCAAAAAGAAGCAAGATGCCGAGCACCTCATCCCATTTTTCACGAAAAGCAATAAGCGATAAAAGCAGTATAAGGGCTGTAAAGATTGTGCCGCTCCCTTCGAGAAGGGGATAGAGTCCATAAAAGCTGAGAAAAAGCGCGCTAAAAAATAGAACAAGACTAACGCGAGAGCTTTTCCATTCTGTTAAATAGATACTCAAGAAACCCACCACAAAGAGAGAAATTTCAGCAAAGCTCATCCAGAGAGCGCGCGCCTGATCAAAGTCTTTGACAAGAGCAAAAGGGAAATAAAAAAGTAGCAGATAAAAAGGCGTGTCCAAACGATAAGGGTATTGACCTTCTTCTTTGGGTTGTCCATAAATAGCAATTTGTGTCCCTTCTGCCGATTCTGCTAAATAAGGATTATTTTCCGTATAGAGAAAAGTTCGCGCGCCCATCCACGGGACACGAAAGCTATCCCCGCCCGAAAGTTGTGGCGTGACCACATAATTTACTCTGAAGAGGATGCCCACAAGAAGAGAGAAGGCGAGGGCAACCACGATGATAGAGACGATCTTTTCTTTCAAATGTGCTCCGTATCACTCCCTATATTTTTAACCGGGAGATTTTGGAAAATATAATTCAACTAATGATGGGCAAATGTAATTATAGAGCAAAACAGAGGAGTACGCTTAAATCAAAAATGGGCGGATAATTGCCGCCCATCTCTTGAAAAGCTTTTTCTATGGCATCAAAATCGGTAAACGTGCAGGAAAAATCTGATACTCTGCTTCGTAAAGTTCGCGATCGAAGATCTCGCCATCAGCATGAGATGGTGAGCTTTCTGTCAACTTGATAGAAAGATGCGTTGTATTGATTTCACGAATTTCGTCTTCTTCAACAAAATTTCCTGCACCAGCTTTCATGGTTAATGGAAGCAAGCCCAACATCCGTAAGCGGGATCGAACATAACCGAAGGTAAAGGTCAATTTCCCGTCAAAGAGATCGGCATGAGGCGTCACATAAAAAAGTCCACCTGTACAGGCGCCATTTCCTATAGAAACGAGAGAAATAGGTCCTGTGTACTCGCCGTCATCCCATTTAAGTTCTGCCTGCCAACTTGTGCCTCGATAAATAGCAGCCACAGCTGCATATAAATAACGAGGAATACCTTTTAACCAACTGATTTCCTCTTGAATAACCGTGACTACAGGCTCAAGCCCAATAGCAGTGTTATTTACAAAATAACGATCATTGACTTTGCACAAATCCATTAAGCGGGTTTTGCCTGCTGCAATCGTTTTCGCTACTTTATCCAGATCTGTAGATACTTTCAAATTTGCCATCAGATCATTTGCTGTCCCCAAAGGAATGACACCAAAAGGAGGTAATGCTTCGCCCTCAGGCACTGCCTTTACCACCCCGTGAACAACATCGCCTATTGTTCCGTCACCGCCCGCTGCAATAATGGGAGAAAAACCATCCTTCACGGCTTGCTCAGCCAGCTCAACACTATGCCCTTTTTTCTCAGAGACAGCAACTTCAAACACGACACCGCTCTTTTTAAGAGCAAGTTCAGCCTCAGGAAAACGCTCTTTCGCTCGCCAGCGTGCCGAATATGGATTTAAAATAACTTTTGCTACCATGAAAACTCTCCAATAGAATTTATTCTTTAAATATACAACAAAACTCACCCAAAAATCGTTGCTCTTTTATGCTAATCCCAACGAGAGAGTTCGTTTAAAGTCATTATTTCATCGTGCGACAAAATAACATCAACTGCACCCAAGCTGTCATTTAATTGCGAAATCGAATTTGCTCCAATGATCGGGCTGGAAATTACAGGGTCAGCCAATTGCCAAGCGAGCGCTACCTGTGCCACTGTAGCATCGTGCGCAGCAGCAATTTCATCCATCGTATCAAGCAAAGTCCAATTTTTCTCTGTAAAATATTTTTCTACGCTCCCTGCACGCACCGAAGCTACTTTTTTATCTCGCCTGTATTTCCCTGTCAAAAAGCCAGCCGCCAATGGGCTGTAGGGAATTACGCCAATATTATTTTCGCGGCAGATCTCTGCTAACTCACGCTCGTACTCCGCTCGATGCACCAAAGAATAATGCGGTTGAAGAGTGTCATAGCGTGCTAAGTCAAGTTTTTCAGAAACCTCGAGCGCCTCGCGCAATTGCGCTCCCGAATAATTGGAACAACCAATCGCGCGCACTTTACCAGCTTTCACCAGATCATCAAAAGCGCGCAAAGTTTCTTCGATCTCAACATTAATGTCTGCCCAGTGCGCCTGGTAAAGATCAATATATTCGACATCCAAGCGACGCAAAGAATCTTCAACCATTTTCTGGATTCGCTTTCCAGATAGTCCCTCTGTGGGCGGATTTCCCATCATACCACGTACTTTTGTCGCGATGATCAGATTCTCGCGCGGGATTTGGGCTTGCCTCCACCATTTAGCAATGATCTCCTCCGAGACACCTCCGGGATTCCCCTCTGCCCAGCGAGAATAGATGTCTGCGGTATCCAGAAAATTGATGCCCGCTTCATACGCTGAAGAAAGGATATCAAAAGAAGTCGCCTCATCTGCTGACCAACCAAATTGCATTGTGCCCAAGCAAAGCGCAGAAACTTCGATTCCTGTCTTACCAAGCTGACGATATTTCATTATTCCACCTCCACATAAATCCGTTTATTGACTTTGCCTTTAGATTTATAGTTGGTTACGCGCATCGCTCCAATTTCTGATGTATTGTGAAGATGAGTACCACCATCGGCTTGTAAATCTAAGCCAATAATTTCGATAGTACGAATCTCATTGATCCCTTCTGGGAGCAGGTTAATTTTCGTTCGGATCAAATCCGGGATTTGGAAAGCCTCCTCACGCGGTAAAACAGCTACTTTTACATCAAGCCCTTTTTGCGCTTCAATATTGATCGATTTCTCTATCTCAACAACCAACTCCTTGCGCATGGTCTCGAACTCAAAATCCATCCGCCCCTTAAGCGGATCCATATTTCCACCTGTAACGAGTGCGCCGTAGTCACGAAACACAACGCCGCAAAGGATGTGCATGGCCGTGTGTGCTCGCATAAGCTGATAGCGGCGCTCCCAATCAATTTCTCCATGTACAGATGCGCCAACTTCCGGCAAATCTTCATCTCCACCGATGAAATGAAGTGCATCTGCCCCGCGCTTCTTCACCTTTGTCACCGGGTATTCCGTTCCATCAACGCGCAGCACGCCAAAATCACAGGGCTGTCCCCCTCCTCCCGGGTAGAAAGCTGTTCGGTCTAACACCACTGCTCGGGCCTCGGCAGCCACGCTGATAATTTCCGCATCAAATTCTTTTAGATAGCTGTCCTTTTGACAAAGTAACTCGGTCATTTTGTACTCCTCAACGAATATAGTTTATAAACACTAGAAAAATCTTTCTCCAATTTTAGCTGAGTCAAAAACTGCTCCAACGCAACCCAATCTGCATCAGTATAAGCAGGGTCATCTTCGCGGATAAAGTCTGCGCCGTGCTCATAAAAAAGCAGATGCGTATATCTCGCCTCGCGCCAGATATCCAGCACAGCTTCAGGAGAGCCGTAGTTGCGGAGATCGGCATACCAGCGGTCAATCACTTCGTCTGGCTCACATTTTGGAACGCAGGCAAGGCTGCGCGTTTCCCAAAGCATGAGGACTTTAGAAGCTTCGGGCAATTCTGCAATTGCAGACATCGCCGATTCGTACGTGCCCAAAGCACGCTCCCGATAAGATACAGGGGTCTGCGCCCCAATCAGTGTCTCGATAACCCGCAATTTAGTGAAATTCACGCCCATTACGAAGAGATTGAATCCAAAAGCCAAAAGCACAAGAGCCGAGGCAATACGTCCAAAACGAACACCTCCTGCACTGATCTTTGAAAAGCTCTCAAAACCAACCCCAGCCAAAATAGCCCAAGTTGGGAAAAGAACAAAATAGAGTCGCGTCTGGATAAGCAAGCGCGATGTGCGCCCTGCAAGAGCCCAAAGAAGAAATCCTACTAAGGTGATGATCAATGCCGTTTCCAAAGATTTTTTCTGATCTTCGCTGCGCTCTTTCCACCCGATCCAAGCCAAAGGACTAAGTGCCAGCATTAAAGAACCAATCTCCGCAGAATAGCCGACTTTCCCATTTATTCCCCAAATCGTTGCCTGCCAAGGGAGAAAAACAGTGTCCCGCCAATCTCCCCATGCCGGATCTCCCTGATAAAGCGCCAGGCGATGAATATCCATCGCGCCGGAGGGAAAAAGAAGCGGATAAACGGGATTTCCTGTTGCCAGCAAGTTTTTGAATAACCAGGGAGAAAATATTAGCAGAGCAATTCCTATAAAAACAGAAATATCTCTCAGCACGGACTTTAACCCATATCCACGTTTTGTGAGGAAAATGATCGGGAGGGCTGCCACGAGCAATATCCCGGTCGTATACTTTGTTCCCATTGCAAAGCCGACGAGTAAAGCCGATAACCATAGAAATTTATCTTCGCGGCGTAATCTCCATAAATCCCAGAGAACGAAAACACAAAAGCCATAAAGCATGGCTGTCCACTCGACATACCCCCATGAAAGCGTATCGGAGATCGTTTGCCCCGCAAGCAAAGAAACCAGAGTTATCCAGGCAACTTGTGTTGAAAATTTCTCACTAAGATACCCTAACAAGCCAACCAGGGTGAGCGAACCCAAAGCCCAACTAAAAACAATCGCGGCTTCGGTACCGCCTAACGCCATTGCAAAAGTTTGCCCCATTTCTTGTTGCTGCGGCATTCCCCAAAAGATCAATTCCGGCAGGTAATTAATGCGACCTTCGAGAAGATAGATTTTTGGCAAGGTTAGATGATAAACAAGGCTGTCAAATGCAAGCGGCGGCGCAAGGGACTTACCAAGCGTCACGAAAAGAATAAAGAGAATACCCCATCCAAGCACTTTTTCAAACTTCGTGCTTTTTTGCCAAAGCGGAACAAGCGCGCGCCATGCACGCCACCAGACGAATAATTCCTTTCTAAGAAAAATACCAAAAATCAGAAAAAAGGCAGCAAAAAAGATCGTTGAAAATCCAACGCTAACGCCCACCAAAAACACAAAAAGCCCTAAAATTCCCATACCCAGCGCAGATTGAAGCGTGAGCGCAACCAGCGGGGAGAATTCTTGCTGAATTGCAGGGAAAAGTTTGTTCCCCAACGCACCGGCCAGAGAAACCAAAGAGAAGCCAACAAAAAGCTGCCAAAAGGCACGTGCCAAAACAAAGACTTCTTCGGGCGAAAAAGGTTTGTGAGTGTAGGCATAGCCTAATAAGACAGCCAGAAACCAAAGTATGCCACCTAAGCCCAAGAAGATTTTTTTTCTCTTTTTAGCGTCCATAAATCACACTAATATCATCTTCGTAATAAAGCTCCCAGCCTTGCTGAGATAATTCGTTCACAACTGACCACCCAGGCTCCAGAAGGATTATATTTACATCCCACTCATTCAGGATGTGCTGCGCCGCTTCGCCCCCCTTTGTAACTTGCTTCCATTGCTCGATCATTTCTTCACCGTAAAGATCGGCGCGCCCGTCGATGAAAACGGGATATTCACGCAAATTCCAGATCAGGTAGCCGCCCCAATTATAGGAATTAAAGAGCGCGCCTTCGGGCTGATTCCCCTTTATCCACTGCACAGCAGCACGAGGATAGAGAGTATCCACTTTGGCGGGACGGGTGAGGAGATATAGATTTCCTAATGCCGCTAAAAAGATGAGAGAGATAAGCATACCGTTGATAAAACGGGTTAGTTTGAACGGTAACTCTTGGGCTGTAGAAGATGTTTTTAAACGCCGAGCAAGTTGAACCATGCGCGGCGCGATCTCTTCATCCCAAAAAGAAGAAAGCTCTCTGCTTAATACAGGAAGAAGGATAATTGCAAAAGGCGCTATATTTCGCTGAGAAACAAAGGTCATGTAGGTGAAGCCCAAAACTTTGAATAAATCGCTAAAGTTGAGTTTTCTACCGGTATTTGCAAGGCTAAGGATGAGAAGGAAAAGCATCCACAACATGGGGTGAAAGCTGACTTGATGAAAATCGGGAGACTGCCATTCCTGGATGCTGAGGGAGACATCAAGGGTATGGAATGGAAGCCGCCAAAGCTCAAAACCATTAGGGTTGAGTAAAATGGCAAAGAATGCGAGAAATGTATATAAAAGCAGATTTTTATGCTGTTTTGCGGGAAGGGTATTTTCTTTGCCCATCCATTTATTGATAAGTTCGCCAACTAAGGTGGCAATGAGCAAGAGGATGCCCCAAACATAGCCACCATGCAGATTTGCCCAAAGTGTAAAGAAGGGGATTAAAAGCCATAGGCGCGCTTTTTCATTTTTCTTGAGTCTAGAGAGCCAGTAATCGAGAATAGCCAAAAAAAGGAAGGAAAATAATTGCGGGCGCGGCGACCAAATTGGCGCAGCAGTGAGTGCGGCAAGGACAAGAAGCAGCGCGCGTAAAAAAGCAGGGCCTCGCATTTGCTTTGCGACAATGCCAAAAGTGGCGACAGCTATCAACGAGACAAAAGATCCAAGTGCGAAATATTTTCCGACTTTAAAAACAAGATAGATAAGAATATCTGAAAGCCAGAAGGCATTTACCCAGTCTGCGCCGTACCGTGTGTGAGAAAAAATATCTTCGAGAAGAATTTCTCCTCCCTTGACCATTTCTTCACCTGAGCGGAGATGCCACCACATATCAGCATCTGTCGGAGTACGTGAGAGGAGGACAAAAACCAATAATAAGGCAATGGTGATAATGAGACGGTTAAAAGGTGATGTTTTTTCTTCTGCCAATATTTCTCCTTATTGAGGAGATTATTGTAACTTAATAAAAAAATCCTCGCTCAAAAAGCAAGGATTTTATCTTGTCCGATTATTACTTATTCACCCAAATAATCACGTAATTTACGTCGCACGGTGGGATGACGAAGTCGGCTCAGTGCCTGGGCTTCGATCTGGCGAACACGCTCACGCGTTACGCCCATTTTACGCCCGACTTCTTCGAGAGTGTAGGCTTGTCCATCTAAAATACCATAACGCAATTGCAAGATGCGCACTTCACGAGGCGGGAGATTTTCCATGACTTCTACGAGATGATCCTGCAAAAGATGGTGCGTAGCCGTATCATCAGGAGGTGGAGAATCTACATCTTCGATAAAATCTCCTAAGACTGAATCCTCTTCGTTATCCGTGGGGGTTTCAAGCGAAAGTGGACGGCGCGCGACCTGGATCATGTGCTCCACTTTCTTGGGTGGCACTTCCAAAGCCTCTGCCAGTTCTTCCACAGCAGGACCACGCCCTAGTTTTTGGGTCAATTGATGCTGAATGCGGAGCAATTTATTAATTTGATCACCCATATGAACTGGCACACGGATCGTTCGCCCTTGATCAGCAATCGCACGAGTCACTGCCTGGCGAATCCACCAGGTTGCGTAGGTACTAAATTTATGCCCACGTCTATAATCAAATTTTTTCGTCGCACGGATCAGTCCAATATTCCCTTCCTGGATCAAATCAAGAAAAGGTACACCGCGCCCCATATATTTTTTCGCAACGCTGATCACCAAGCGGGAGTTTGCCGTAATAAGGTGTTCGCGTGCAGCCCAGCCATCTTCGATCAAACGGCGCAATTCCGTTCGCCGCTTCATACTAACACGCCCTTGCGCTAACTCTTCGCGTGCATTACGCCCACGCTCAATGCGTTGAGCCAAAGACACCTCTTGCTCAGCAGTCAAAAGTGGGACACGACTAACTTCTTTTAAATAGAGGCCTATCGTATCTTTTGTATCGATATTTGCGAGATAATCCTCAGAAACATTCTGATCGATCTTCTCCTTGTCTTCCACTTCTGCTGCACCTTCAAGCTCATCGTCAGAAGGTCCGGGCAAAGTAGCATCCTCAATAAAAGGAACACCTGCACTCAAAAGAGCGGCGAAAGCTTCTTCAAGTAGCGCTACGTCCTGCTCTGCATTTGGGAAGAAATTCAAAATATCATCAAATGTAACAAATTTCTTCTTACGCCCTAATGCAAGCAACTTAATGATCCCGGGGGATGCTTTTTCATCTACATCAATCAAAATTTTTTCACTCATAAAATTAAGAAACACCTTTTCTGAAACTTGGCACCAGTAAAAATGCCAGTAATTTACATTTTTGTTATTATCTTATTTAGCATACAACTTTTTAAGGTTGAAAGCAACTATCTTATTAGATGACGAGCTCGCAAGAATGTTACTTCTAGATCCTTTATTTGCTCTTTTGGATGCTCACTCCGCGATCGCTTAAGAGAAGGATTCTCCAAATAAAAACGGATTCCACTTCATGAGCAGATATCGCACTCGTCTTTTGGCTTGCTTCTGACCATCAACATCTACTACACAGACACAAAATAAAAAGCACGGAAGCCGCAAAGCAACAGTGCCATTTCAAAGTGACCGTTTCACTATACAAAATAAAAGACACAAAGTCAAGTCGAGTTTTGTTTTTTTAATTTTTCTCTAATAAAACCAGACACTAAAAAAACTCCATCATATACAGATAGAGTTTTACCAAAAAGGGACTTGAAACAAAATGCTTCTTTTACACTTTCGGCAAATTACGTTCTAAAACCGAATACAACTCTAAACCACGTACTGTGCCCTCAACAACACAAGTTAGTGGATTATCAACCAAATAAGCAGGGATACCGAGAGATTTCGTAAGCAGCTTATCTATACCGCGCAAAAGCGCGCCGCCACCACACAGAGCAACGCCACGATCTATGATATCTGACACCAATTCAGGTGGTGTCTTCTCAAGAACCCTTCTTCCTGTTTCAACAACATCCTTGAGTGGCTCTTGCAAAGCCTCGACAATTTCACCTGTAGTAAGGGTCACAGGACGAGGTAATCCTGTAACCTGATCTTGACCTTGCACTTCCATGCTCTGTTCCTGATCTTGCGGAACTGCGGCACCGATCTTGATCTTGAGTTGCTCGGCGGTTCTCTGGCCGATCGTTACCCCATATTTTCTGCGAACATAAATAGCGATTGCTTCATCAAAATCCAGTCCGCCAGCACGGAGCGTTTCAGCAGAGACAATGCCGTACATTGCCATGACAGAGGCTTCTGTTGCGCCACCACCTAGCGAGATAACCATGTTGCCTGAAGGGGCATTAATGGGCAAATCAATGCCCAAAGCCGCAGCCAATGATTGCTGGATCAGATAAGCTTCTCGGCTACCCGCTTCACGCGCGGCTTCATAAACCGCACGACGTTCTACACTCGTTACCGCATAAGGTACAGAAAGCATAACTCGCGGCCGGAAAATTCGCATAGATCCGCTAACTTGCTGAAGAAGATAGGAAAGTAAAGCCTCTGTAATGACGTAATCTGCAATAACCCCATTTTTTAGCGGGCGGGCAACTTCGATATTATCAGGAACACGCCCATACATATCGAGAGCTTCTTGCCCAACTGAGACCATTTTCTCAGCCATTTTATCGTCATCAACTTCTATAGCGACAATAGTCGGCTCGTTGAGCAATACTTGCGTATTGTCCGCGAGCCGAGTATTCATCGTACCGAGGTCAATTCCCAAATCTTTGGAGAAAAGAGCCATCTTATTCTTCTGTCATGTGAGATTGTGCTTTTGGCTTACCTCTGCGATAGCGTTTGACTGCATCTAAACGCAGATTAGAACGACGCAAGGCCGCTGCCATTACCAAATAACGATCTGAATCTGGAGGAGGTCCTTGCTCCATATATTCTTTGGCACGTTCTTGGGCAGCTTCTGCACGAGCAATATCTATTTCTTCGATATTTTCTGCACGGTCTGCTAAAACGGTAACAATATCAGGCTGGATTTCCGCTACCCCACCAGAGACTGTGAAGTTTTCTTCTTCGTCACCAGTGCGTACTTGTACGACTCCAAAATTTAGCGTGGTTAGCAGAGGAGCATGATTGGGCAGAATACCCATAATCCCACCTGTGCCAGGAAGGACGACGATATCTACGTCGCCAGCATAGATTTCTTTATCTTGTGAGACAATTTCACAGCGAATTGGCATAATTTTATTCCTTCAGCTTTCCATTTCCTCCCTTTAATAAGGAGGAGATGGGGAACTTTTTAACGGGACAAGTTCTTTGCCAAGTATCCGTTTTTAAGCGGGAGCAAGCTAAAGTTCACGTGCGTCCCGTTTTTTATCCTATAAGGATTATTCTTGCTCTTCTGCCATTTTCTTGGCTTTTTCAACAACTTCGTCGATCGTCCCGACCATGAGGAAAGCTTGTTCGGGGATATCGTCATGCTTGCCATCCAAAATCTCTCGGAAAGAGCGCACGGTGTCTTTAAGGGGAACGTAAACACCGGGGAAACCAGTGAATTGCTCTGCAGTAACAAAGGGTTGTGAGAAGAAACGTTCGATTTTGCGAGCGCGGGCAACGAGGAGTTTGTCGTCTTCGCTGAGTTCATCTACGCCTAGAATAGCAATGATGTCTTGCAAATCTTTGTAGCGCTGTAGAACTTGCTGCACTTCACGAGCGGTACGATAATGCTCATCTCCAACGATATTAGGGTCGAGAATACGACTGGTAGAAGTGAGTGGGTCAACAGCGGGGTAGATGCCTTTTTCTGCAATAGATCGCTCAAGAGCAATGGTAGCATCAAGATGCGTAAAGGTTGCAACAGGGGCAGGATCAGAATAGTCATCCGCAGGAACGTAAACGGCCTGCATGGAGGTAATTGAGCCTGTGCGAGTAGAGGTAATACGTTCTTGCATTTCGCCCATTTCTGTAGCGAGGGTGGGCTGATAACCTACTGCGGAGGGCATACGTCCAAGAAGCGCGGAAACTTCTGCACCAGAGAGAGTCAGGCGGAAGATGTTATCAATAAAGAGAAGAACATCTTTACCTTCATCACGGAAGTATTCTGCCATAGCGAGAGCAGAAAGAGCAACACGGAGGCGAACACCGGAAGGCTCATTCATTTGCCCGAAGACCATAACAGTATCTTTCATAACGCCGGATTCGCGCATTTCGCGGAAAAGTGAAGTTCCTTCGCGGGTGCGTTCACCAACACCTGCGAAAACGGAGTTGCCTTTGTGAACACGAGCAATGGAGGAAATCAGCTCGGTGATAACAACCGTCTTACCTACGCCAGCACCGCCGAAAATACCGGTCTTACCACCTTTGGTAAAGGGGGCAATAAGATCAATAACTTTGATACCCGTTTCAAAAATTTCTACGCTGGTAGCTTGTTCAGCAAAAGAAGGGGCTTTGCGATGAATGGGGTAATAATCGTCGGCCTCAATTCCTTCGATTCCATCAATTGGCTGCCCAAGCACGTTAAAAATACGTCCGAGAGTGGACATGCCAACGGGGACTTTGATCGGTGCGCCAGTGGAGACAGCATCTACACCGCGACGGAGACCATCGGTAGTATCCATGGCAACGGTGCGGACCCAGTTATCGCCCAAATGTTTTTGAACTTCCAAAACGAGCGGGGTTTCGCCTTCACGTTCAATTTCAATCGATTCGAAAAGTCCAGGGAGTTCGCCTTCTGCATAAGCGACATCGACAACTGATCCTTGAACTTGTACTACTTGACCTATAAACTTCGCCATAATTCTCTCCAATTATCTCTATGCTTCTGATTGAGCAAGTGCTTCTGCGCCGCCAGCGATATCGAGAATATCTCCCGTAATTGTTTGCTGACGAACCTTGTTATATTCGAGTTGTAATGCGCCCACTAATTCGTGTGCGTTATCTGTTGCGTTACGCATGGCAACCATTCGGGCGGCATGTTCGCTGGCCAGAGATTCCAAAATTGCCTGATAAACCTGCAACGCAGTAAAATTCGGGATGATCTCATCCAAAATTTCTTCGGCTGAAGGCTCATAAATATAAGCGGCAGGTGTCTTTTGCGCTGCGCCATATTCTTGAACCAGATCATCACCATCATCTACTTCGAGAGGGAGCAGTTTCTTCATCACGGGGATCTGTTTGGCCATATTGACATAGTCTGTGTAGACCAAATAAACCTCGTCAACTTCTCCCTCCAAAAATTTCTCTACAGCAAGATGCCCAATAGAAGAAACATCCATAAAAGAGGGTGCGGCGGGCAGATCACTAAACTCTGCCATCACATCACCACCGCGACGCATGATCAGATCGCGTCCCTTCTTACCGACTGTAATATATTCGGTGACATCGTGCTTATCACCAAAATTTTGCATATTAAAACGGATGACATTGGTGTTATAAGCACCTGCCAAACCGCGATCGCTGCTGAGCAAAAGCACCAAAGTTTTCTTGACCTCTTTTCTATCGGTCAAAAGCGGGTGCAAAGTCTCACGTCCCGGCTGCATAGCAACATGCTTGAGCACCTGCCAAGCTTTGGCTGCATAGGGTCGCGTCCCCTCTACTTGTGCGACCGCTTTATTCACCTTGCTGGCACTCACTGCCTCAAGAGCGCGGGTAACTTGTGCGATATTCTTAATACTCCGAATACGGAGTCTCATATCTCGTGCTGAAGCCATAGTTTTACCTAGTTAGCTAGTTTTTTTTGGATGAAAACCGCTTCGCCCGTGTTTTAGACTTGATTGCCCTTCACGAACATCTATGCGGCATCAACATCTCTCCTCTTAGCGGTGCATTGCATCTACCTTTGGATGCGTTGCACCGCGAGTCCGTAAGACCCGACCTGCAACGCATTCTTCAAATGCAATGCAGGTCTAACACCAAATTACGCTTGCCAAGTACTCTTGAAAGTCTCCAAAGCTTGGCGCAATTTTGCTTCAGTATCATCAGAAATACGTTTCTCTTCAGTAATTGCCTTAGCAATTTCAGGATGCGAGGTCTCCATATAACGGAGTAAATCCATTTCCCATTTACGCATATTTTCCAAATCCACTTCTGCGGCAAAATCTTGTGTACCTGCAAACATGACAATCACCTGATCGGCAAGAGATGAAGGCTCATATTGCGGTTGCTTCAAGATCTCTTGCATACGCTGACCACGTTTGAGTTGGGCTTGCGTGGCGGCATCCAGATCAGAACCAAATTGAGCAAAAGCAGCAAGTTCACGGTAAGCAGCCATATCCAAACGGAGACGACCAGCAACCTGCTTCATCGCCTTGGTCTGGGCAGCACCACCTACGCGGGAAACCGAAATACCAACGTTTACAGCAGGGCGGATACCAGCATTGAAAAGGTCACCCTCAAGGTATATCTGACCATCTGTAATGGAAATAACATTTGTGGGAACGTAAGCAGAAACATCACCGAGCAAAGTTTCGATGATCGGAAGAGCAGTCAAAGAACCACCTGTCCCTTCAACGCGAACGATCTTGACATCGCTCATTTCTGCGGCAGCTTCAGCGGAATCTGTATCTGCAAGCGGGCCAACATATATTTTGCCGTCTACGCCATCTTCAACTGTAGCAACATCGCCTTCAAAATCATTTTTAACGATCACATATCTCACATCAACCTGAGCAGCACGCTCTAATAAGCGAGAGTGGAGATAGAAAAGGTCGCCGGGATATGCTTCACGCCCTGGAGGACGGCGAAGGAGAAGCGAAACCTGACGATAAGCCCAAGCATGCTTGGAAAGATCATCATACACAACCAAAGCATCTCGACCGGTTTCCATGAATTCCTCACCCATCGCACAACCGGCGTAAGGAGCAATGTACTGGAGAGCGGCAGATTCATCAGCCGAAGCCAAAACAACAATGGTGTGATCCATTGCGCCGTGTTCTTCGAGCATAGCAACTGTACGAGCAACAGCCGCTTTCTTTTGACCAATGGCAACGTAAATACAAACAAGGTCTTTGCCTTTTTGATTGATAATGGTATCCAAAGCAACGGCTGTTTTACCGGTTTGGCGATCACCAATGATCAACTCGCGCTGACCACGTCCAACGGGGATCATTGCATCAATTGCTTTGATTCCAGTCTGGACAGGTCTATCTACATCTTGTCTACCAATAACACCGGGAGCAATACGCTCAATGGGTCGGTAACTACTAAAAGAAATTGGCCCCTTCCCATCGACGGGTTCGCCAAGGGCATTGACCACGCGTCCAACCAGACCGTCGCCAACAGGCACAGAAGCAATACGCCCAGTAGAACGGACGGTCATTCCCTCTGTAATTTCGTCGTAGGCACCCATGATGATGACACCAACGTTATCTTCTTCCAGATTGAAAGCAATACCCATCACGCCATTTTGGAACTGAACCAATTCCTGCGCCTGGACATTCATCAAGCCTTCAATTCGGGCAATACCATCACCAGCTTCGGCAACTGTACCGACATCGCTGATGCCGACTTCTGGTTCAAAGGCGTCTATTTGTTGCTGAAGATCACCCGTAATTTGCTTAATCAGATCTGACATTTATCCTCCAGGTCAATCAAAATTTCGAAGTATTTTATAGAGAAACGGTATCTTAATCCGCTATAACACACAACAGCCCGAATAAGGAAAACCTATTCGGGCACAAGTTCAAATTGCACCGTAATTTTCTGTGGAACTATTGTCCATAAAAGTGAATACTCTAAAAGTTTTTACTCTAAAATTAGAACGAGCCAATGATACCTGAAAGAAAGTGTATTGTCTACATATAAAATTTATTCAAGTTCAATTTTACTTAAAAATCCATCAAAAAAGGACAAAAAACTCCTTTCCTTGTGGTATAATCTCGCCGCTGAAAAAGCAACTAAGGAGAGGTCGCGTAGTCTGGCTTATCGCGCACGCTTGGAATGTGTGTAACCTTCACGGGTTCGCGGGTTCGAATCCCGCCCTCTCCGCAGAGAAAATCAAGGACACGAAATTTCGTGTCCTTGATTTTTAAACCATATTCTGGTCTATTTCTATGAAGAAACTCTTATCTCAATCTCGCACAGTTTTTTTTCTCGTCATCGGCCTCCTGTTGGCTTTCTTGAGCATGGCATTTGGCTCCGGCACAGCACCTAGAAAAAGTGCTATGCCCACAGCAACGCCCATCCCAACCGAAGTTGATATAACCCTCGAAGTCGGTTCAACAGATGGGATTCTTGTTTGGGCAGTACTGATTACGCTTATTATTGTTATTCCTGCTGTTTGGAATTTATTTCTAACTACACGAAAAAAGAAATAATTTCCACGTATCACCCTTGTTTTGAACTTGCTGCCATCAAAAAAAGGCCCTCTTTGAGGGCTTTTTTCACCTATGATTTCACACTGTACATCATTTTTCTAAAGCAATCTACAACATCCGGGTCGAAATGTTCGTTTGCTTTTGAAAAAATATAATCCTGTGCTTTCTTTCGGGACCACGCTGACCGATAAGGACGCTCGGAAGTAAGCGCATCATATACATCTGCTACTGCAAAGATACGGGCCGCCAATGGAATTTGTGTCCCCTTCAAACCATAAGGGTATCCTGAACCATCCCACTTTTCATGATGAAAATGAGGAATATCCAAAGCTGGTTTTAAATAGCTAATGGGCGCAAGCATCTCAAAAGCATATTCGGGATGTTGCCGCATAATTTTCCACTCTTTGTCTGTAAGCGCTCCTCGCTTGTGAAGAATATAGTCAGGGATACCCATTTTTCCAATATCATGCAAGATAGCACCTCGCTGGATATGGATTAGTTCATCCTGAGGCACTTTCATAAAACTCGCTAATTTCAAAGTTATATTCGTCACACGACGAGTATGATCCTCGGTTTCCTTATCCCGCAAATCTAAAGCATGGGACCATCCTAGAATAGTTGCATTATAAGCTTGCTCGAGTTCGATCTGTGAATGCTGCAAGTCATCAAAAAGCATTGCATTGTCAATAGCAATAGCAGCCTGCCGACCCAACATCTCCAGGAAATTTAGCCATTCTGAGTCTCGTTGAATTAAAGTGCGATGGAAAATCTCTAAAACTCCCTTAACAATACCTTTAACAATTAAAGGTATTGCATAATAATCAACAAAACCTTCTTGAGAGAATGTTGGAAAATGAAGAAAATCATTGGGATGGCCTGATTCTTTTTCGATATGGACTGTACGCTGTTCAAGAGCAGCGATACCAGCATAACCCGTACCAAGTTGCGCATAATGGTTTTCGGAACTTGGCACATTAAATCCATAACCTGCAAAAAATTCCAAGTTGGCTTCGTTTTTCTTCAATACCAGTATATCTGCTGCGTCAACTTCCAACTCAGCTGTAACATGTTTCAGAAGCACAGAAAGACTTAGAGCTAGATTCGTACCAGAAGCAATAGAGAGATCTATTGCTTGTAGAGCCGCAAGCCATTTATGTTGGCGTTTAAATTGAATTTCTTTTTGTTTTTCTTCGGTGATATTTTGCATTACGATAATAATGTGGTCATTTTCAACTGAAGAAAAACGCGCTTCAAACCATTTTACTTTCTTTTCTAAAATTAAATCAAAATTTATGGTAGTACTTTTCCCTGTTTGTTTTAAATTTTCTATTGTTTGCAAAACTTGGCGACTAATTTCGTGAGGTAAAAAATTCTGAACGCTCTTGTGCAAGGTTTCGTCAAAATAGGGATAAAGATGATGGTCGCGACCAGCTTTATAATCTAGAATTACTCCACTGCTGTCTACGAGCAAAACCAACCCAGGAAATCCATCATATACAATTTCTAAGAGTGAGGTCATTGTCTGCAAAGGTGCAAGCTGTACGGGTGTCATTACGTTCATTTTTAAAATCTCTAAAAAGACGTCAGGCATTCTCTTGTTGCATGCCTAACTATTGCGGCAAAAAAACTCACCGACTTGTTAATATGACTTAAAAATTCTCTGAATTTCTATTTCACTGTCATGTTTCTCTGAGTAGGTTCTACGAATCCCCAAACATGAGATTAATTGCCCCGCAAGTTCCGCCAAAGATTTGGCTTGAATGGAAACAATAAGATCGCGTTCGCTGCTGGTAAAGGTGAACTTCTCTCCTTGATACCCAGCCTCTAATGCCTGAACAGGATCATTAAGTAGAAATTGTCGAAAGTTTTTATTAACAACTGCTGCAGCAAGCAAGCGATTTACTTCGGAATGTGAAGTCCTTGTCTGAGCAGAAATAATGACAGATGGGGATGTTTGGAGTGTTGAGATAGTCATTTTTATATATTTTCCTTCTTTAAAGGTTGATGGGCGAGCATCCAGAATGCCCCGGTTGCAACCAATATATCTCCAATGCTATAAGCAACTTGGAGTGGAAACCATTTTGGTGCTATTAAACGATCAGCTAACCACTCCAGTCGAGTATTCTCGGGCAGCAGAAGAATATCTTTACTTTTACCAAAGCGACTTTCCAAGGGCATAGACTCGACAAGAGCAGCAGGAGCGAGATGAGATGCGGTTTCTGGGCTGATTGGCATGAATCCGCCATTTAAAGAGATCACTACCAAGTTAAGTGCAAGGCCGCCAATCAGAACCCACATCCCGACGCTTTTGCGATTCAGGTATGCAAAAGCCAGCAACAATATTTGTGAAGTAACCAAGCCAATTGCAACCAGATAATCTGGCATCCATTCACGAGTGACTGGCAGATAGAAGGCGAAGAACTGAGGCGCGAAGGCGAGAACTGCCAGCCATGTGAATTTCAGATCAGGAGCTTGAAATGACTGCTTTTTTATATAAGCATTTAGCAACCCAATCGTAATTCCGGCTAGAACGGAAAGAAGTAGGATCACGTTTATCCGATACAACCTCCACCAATAGCGGGTGCGCCAGCACCAAGAACCAGCATAGTTAGTGCCAAGACAGCAAATATCATTTGGATATTTTTGCGGTTAATTTTCTGAGAAAATGTAAAGAGTTGGGTTAATTTGTTTTTCATGAGACACCTTTTCCTTATTTGTAGATATGATATTGAGTTTACGTTCCCATCATATAGACAAGCAGGCTTCAAAGGTGGCTTCAAAAAAAACAGCCCTTGAAAGGGCTGTTTTTTGGGGCACAAAATTTAGAAATTTTACCTGATCAGTTGAAGGTAAAGTCTCTCTGTTTCTTCGGACGGGGAAATATCCAGTTCATCTTTTAGCGTTCTTTTGCAACTTTGATATTGCTGGGCAATTGCTGCTCGGTCGCCTGATAAAGAATAAATTTTCATCAAGAGGCGATGAATTTCTTCAAGACAGGAATCATATCCAAGAGCACGCTGGCAAATCCCTCGAGCTTTTTCCAAACTATCGTCACCTAGATAGAGTTTCGCTAATTTGAACAAGGTTGAAATATAGGTTTGATTTAGATGTTCTCTTTCAGCCCAAACCCAAGTTGCATGAATGTCAACCAAATAGGGACCGCGTACTAAATCTACCGCAGCCTGATAGTATGTGATTTGCTCTTGAGTATCGAGGGAGTTTTTAGCCCGTTCCAAATAATTTTCAAATATATCAAGATCATAATCATAATCTAAAGCGCGGTTGAAAGTATAGAGGTCATTTTCAAAGGTAATTATGTCTGAACCTATAGCACGGCGAAGGCGGTAGAGATCATTTTTAAATCTCATCTTGAGTTTAGCAGAATCTATATCGGGCCAAAAGACAAGCCCAATCTGTTCTTTGGATACTGCTTTAGAGTTAGTTAGAAAATAAAAAAATAGCTCACGAACGGATTGTGTTTTCCAGTCTGAAGGAGTGATGGTGTTGCCGTTGATTCTAACTTGACCACGGCCTAGAGCCAGAATAGATAGGCGCGGAGGCGACAAGGGAACAGTACTAGTTATTCGGCGCAGTTTCTTGCGCGTGTTTATAAGGTGAAATTCATTCTGTGCTATTTTCTCCATAAAAGCACTAAAATCCCCCCCAACAACGGGGTCTTTTTGCATACCAAGAAGCCAGGGTTTAACTTGCCGGACTTGCGATCCTATTGTATGCACAATAGCCTCTTTTCTGGAAAGAGCTAAAACATCCTGCAACTCTGCGCGTGCCGTGTTGATATTTCCGCTTTGATATGCAACAGACGACAGCCATAGCTGGCTCCAAGTACGTTCCATTGTTCTCCCATCTTCTTTGAAGTAGCGTTTAGCTGTCTGAAGATTATTAAGAGCCTGATGAATATCTCTTTCTTCGACAGCAAGTCTCCCTCTTTCGAGATGAAATAGCCCTTGCTCATAAATCGAATCACTTTCTTGAATTTGTGCCTGAGCAGATATAAGTAACTGATGAGCTTGATCAAATTCCTTTTGCGAACGGGCGATTCTGGCTTCTGCCAGCATTAAATAATAATACAGAAATTTATCATTAGCTGGTTGGATAATCTCCCTAGCTTTTTGATAGCTCTCTTGAGCGGCTCCAAGCTCTTCTAAATCGGTATATAAATCTCCTAGGCCAATCAGAAGTGCTATTTCCACTCGAATATAGCCACTTTGTTTGGCAAATTCTAATCCTTCTTCAAAAATCTGGACAGCTTTTTCATACTTGGCTTGTAAATGATACAAAACCCCTAAATTATTTAGCAAATTAGCCATCCAATCAAAGCTACCAGTTTCTTGCCCAATATTGTAAGCTTTTTCGTAGGAGACTTGAGCATCCTCGAAATTACCATTGGCTTGATAAACCATGCCCAATTCCATGAGAACAACGAGAAAATTAGCGGTTTTCTCATGTTGGACATAACCGTCTAATGCTTTTTGCAGCCATTCCACAGCTTGGTTTCCGTGACCTAAATAATATAAACTTAATCCTTTTGAACGTTGAGCATCTATATTAATATCGGCAAGTGCCGGTTCATTTTTGGTTAATTCGAAGGCCTCTTCAGCATCACTCAATGATTCAGCATAGTTTCCTGAATATTGAAAAGCGGTTGTCCGTCTAACCAAGGTACGCGCCAAGCCATGTATATTTCCCGCAGCACGAAACAATGTCTCAGCTTGAGCAAGCAAAGCTATCCCTTGAATTACAAAGCCAGTTGCATAAAAAACTATCCCCTCCAATGAAAGCAACCCTGCTTCTGATTGACGCAATCTTTCAGGAAGATTATCTAGCCAACTTTTCACCTTGTTTTTGCGCCCATAGACCGCCTTTCTATTCGACGCTAAAAAATG
>CAZOOX010000009.1:0-50332 GCA_964581545.1 uncultured Anaerolineaceae bacterium | reverse complement strand
TCATTTTTTAGCGTCGAATAGAAAGGCGGTCTATGGGCGCAAAAACAAGGTAACATCCTCATCTCATTATGAGCAGGCACTAAGTCTTATGGAGCTTGCGAAAATTTCTTCGTCGCTGCATTTTGACTTATTGACTGGACACGAAAAAACGTTAAGTTTGCTTGGGAAGCGCGAAGAACAAGCCAATGCTCTTGAAAAAATGCAAGAGATCGCTGAAAAAGATATCGAGAAGCTATATCAGGTCGCTTTAGGGGAAGCCAAATACTTGGGACAAATAAATCAATATGCAGCATCGCAAGCTGCGGCAAAAGAGGCTTTAGAGTTTGGGAAAAAACTTAAAGACAAAGAAAAAGAGTCTGCTGCTTTGGGCGCATTAGGCATGGCTCTTGTCTGGCAAGGGCAAACAGAAGATAGTCTTCCTCCGCTTCAAGATGCGATCACGCTGGCGATAGAAAGTGGGAACCAGAAAGAAGAAGCGCAATATCGCCGCTCTCTGGGCAGTGCCTTGCTTGGCATTCGTGACTATGAAAGAGCAGAAAAAGAACTAAAAGTTGCATTAAGCCTGGCAAAGGAGCAGGATGATCTTCTGGAAGAAGCTGAAGTCTATAACCTGCTTGGTATTATCCAGATGGAGCGCGGGGAATCTGCCTCTGGAAAAGCCTTTTATGAACAAGCCTTAGATGATTGTCGTGAAATTGGTTATCTATATGGAGAAGGGCGTGCCCTAACCAATTTAGGAAATTTATATTATTTTCAGGGAGAACTCGATAAAACCCTGGCCTTTTACGATCAGGCCATTATTGTTTTTGGGAAACTGGGAGAAAAACGCGGAGAGGTACAAGTACGTTTAAACCGCGCTTCGATCTCGCTGAATGTTTTGGGTAACTCATCGCAAGTGCGAAAAGATGCTCTTTTCTCTTTGGATTACGCAGAAGAGGTTGATGACCCGATCAGCAAGGGACAGGCTCTAACTTTACTAGCCGAATCTGAACGCCAAAGTGGCGAACACGAAGCTGCTCGCAAGCATTTGCAAGAGGGCATTGCGGTGATGGAAGCTGCGGGAGACCAATGGCTTCTTGCACAGGAATATCGTGGGTTGGCACTCTTGGATATCATGGAAAAGAAGCCCGATCAAGCTCTGGAGAATTTGGAACGCTCTCTCTCGATTTGTACTGAATTAGGAATGGCGAATCTGATCCCGCCGATGATCGCATTGCGAGGATTGGCATTTCTCCAACAAGATCGTCTGGACGAGGCCCTGGAAGCAACAAACGAAGCGATGAAGCAAATGAAGCCTGATATTGAGCAGGTTTATCTACTGCCTTATTGGCATTCACAAGTCTTAGCTGCATTAGGGCGCCATGATGAAGAAAAGACCGCGATCGAGGAAGCCTATAGATTGCTTAAAAAATCCTTATCAGGACTGCCTGATGAATTGCAGAGAATTAGTCTTGAGCAAGTTCAGGATCATCGCGCAATTCTTAGCGCTTGGGAGAGTCTCCAGCCAACCTGTATTATCGTCCAGTTGAATAAAGCTGATGGAAGCAACGAGGCGGTTGAAGTAAAATGGACGATCAGCCTACCGGAAGATGACCGAATTAAGGGCAAGGTTGCCCGGAGACATCATCGTCTTTTGCGCCTGCTCGAAGAGGCGGAAAAAGCGGGGGCAGTTGCGAGCCACCAAAAATTGGCAGATGCTCTTGGGGTGGGCTTGCGTACGATTGAAAGGGATATGGCGACAATACTTTCATAAGCAGGGCTTTTGTTCGGGCAGGTGTGCGTCGCACCAAAACGATAAGAATCTTTTCTTCGATGGAAAAATGCTTGTCGATTAGTATCTGCCTGTCGAAGTTGGTGCGACGCACTCTTCTTCCTCGTTCAAAAGCGAAAGTCTTATAAAAAAAGTGGCGGGTATTTTCTCGGTGAATTGTTTTTCCTGAGATGTTTTCAAGAGAGCTATGCGATAAGCTGATACTGAATTCGTATCAGCTTTTTGATTCTCTTTGCAAAGGAGATTGCATTGTCATCTGAAAACCATCTATCTTCACGAGAGTCCTTTGTTATTCGTCTATGGAAAGTGGATGAGAAGCAAAGAGGTTGGCGTGGACAAATCCAGCATGTTAGAACAGGCTGTGTAACTCATATTCAGAAATTCGATGATCTAAAGAAATATTTTAAAGAATATTTGGAAGACGAAGAGTCTGAAAAAGCAGGTCTTAAATAGAAAGAGGTGTAGAAGTGAATAAAGAGAGAATTTTATTATTACTTATGGTTATTGCGTTACTCGTTATTTCGTGCTCGATTCCTTCTGTACAATTCGATGGAACTCAGGCTACTTCTATAGCCAAAACAGTAGAAGCGGTTTCGAGGGGGGAGGTGGGCACTCCGGATCCAAATAGTGCGCCAGGTATCCGACCGGCAGGGGCAGGTGATGGGCAGAGCCAGCGTCCAACCCCGACCATGCTTCCGACAAAACCAGCGCCCACAGCAAAAGCGAATTCATTGGCGCCATCATCTGAAAATTTGAACGTCAGCAATGTGCGTTATTCTCCATCCAATATCGTTTATTATGGAAATTGTGGAAATGGTGAGGAGACTTTGATCCATGTTGAAGCAACTGTTTCACCTTTGGATAAGATCAAGGAGGTTTTATTATGGGCAGATATTGCTGACTCAACAGGGATCGTTTATTCAAAATACGTGAAAATGTGGCAGCTTGGCATTGGCGATTATGCAGGCGATATAGATATTGGCCAGATAGCCCCTGGCGTTATGAATGATCCAGATGGATCGGTCACTTTTTATCTTGAAGTAGTAGATAAGAATAATGCCAGTATGCACAGCAATGCATATAGCCTGAGTATGTGGCAATGCGGCGGTGGCGTTTTGGGGCCGCCCCCAGGAGGAGATGCTGATATTCGTTATTTTGTGGGGCCAGCTAGTGCAAATGCAGGGGATACGATCCAGATAGAATGGGAAGTATGGGGTGCCTGCAAGGCCTTTTTAGACGGAAATGAAGTGCAGCACAATGATATTTCGGTTTATATGATTCCTTCTAATGAAGGAAATACAACTTATTCACATACGTTGAAAGCATGGGGAGCCAGCTGTGACAATAGCTCTGAAAAAACGGCGCAAGTATCTATCGCGATCAGTGCATCTGGTGGTGGCAATAATGGAGGCAATAACGGAGGGAATAATGGCGGTAACAACGGTGGCGCAACCTCGATCACCATCTACAATAATTCATCGCATGAGATTGTAGAGTTTCTGCTGGATGGGAGTGAATTGATCTGGGTGGAAACAGACAGCATTCTTTCAGGCGGATCTGCTCCGCTCGATGGGCTTGTTCCCGGTCAGACCTATAGTTACCAAGCGGGGGCAGGGTTCTGGAGTGGTGGCCAAAAGTATGCAATGTACCCTTTGCCCGGCGGCACCTTTACGCCCGAATCCGGCTCGATCACGATCTATGATCCCAGTATTGAGCAGATCATGACTTACTATGGTAATGGAGGTTCTTTTGCTGGCTCTTATTGGGATGGAACAACTCCATACTGTGCAGCTTTTAACTTTTATCCCAATGGCAGTTTTGATTTTTTAATTGATGGAAATTGGAGCGATAGCGGAAGCTATAGCCTGGTACAGAGAATGCCCGGTTCTTATGCTGTGGAGTTCAATGTCGTAAATTCTGCCGGAACAGAATCTTTTAATGGCACCTACTATTATTCCGGCGCAGCGGCAGGGACGATGTATTTGAATAACGGCCCCGCTGGCTGGGAGCAGATCGAATATATCTATAACGGTGGATGCTGATTCTACGGGTGTTGTCGTTTACGAAGCAGTATTAGTCTAAAAAGAATGGAGAAGAAAATGAAAAAAAGAATATTTATGTTTTTAGGTGTTTTTGTCCTGGTATTGGCACTATCTGCCTGCAATGTGCCAACACAATTTGCAAGTGCTCCGCAACAAGAGTTTACCCCAGTAGTTCATGATCAGGGTGGAGATTCTCCTCTGACCTTGAGTAATAATGGGAGTGGTCTCGTGATTTCCGATGTTCAGGTATCCGCGAATAGATTTTATTATGTGAGCGATGCCTGTGGACCAACAGAAGTGACTGTGTCTGCTAAAGTAACCAGCAGCGCGGCAATCACGCATGTGGGTGTTCAGCGATTGTTTTCTGGCGACCAAATAGGTCCAAATGGCGGTCAAGCTGACGAGATGACCTCGATAGGCAATGACCGTTTTGCCTTCACGATCAAAGCAAGTGAAATTAACACGACATCGCAGGATAATTATTCTCTAGCGCTTACCATATATGCTGAAGACCATGCCGGGAATCAGGTTGCAACAGGTGAGTGGGGTGATGGCGTTGGAAATGGGCATCTTTGGCCGCAAAACCCCATTCAATTGCAAATTCCCTCATTGCGTCTTGAGCAATGTGTTGGGAATGCTAACCAAATACCAACTACGCAACCACAGGTAAGTATGCCAACATCAACGCCTGTACCGGTTGTTGAGACACTGCCCACTGAGCAGCCACCTGTTCCGGTTTCAAATACGACTCAATCGGGCTATGTTGAACTTGGTGATTTGACCGGCACAGGCGAGCTTGCAGATATGGATTTCAATGGTGCAGCTCAGCTTGGCTATTTTGCTCCTACTTCGAGCTATCCAAACCACAGTATGGGCCAAGATATAAGCCAAGGGGATGCTATTATGATGGCGCTGGTCTCATCAGCATCCTATAATGTTTGCCAATCTCTTTCTGGATGGACTACGTCAATCGGTCCGGTCCACGCAGGGGAGACGTATTGCTATCGAACGGCTAATAACACCTACGGTTACTTTCACATTGACAAAATCGAGAATCGTGGCAGCGAGATTGATTGGTGGGTCATTAGCTTGTCCTATACGGTTTGGGTTCCTTGACAGATAAAGTTATGAATAACGGACCTGCTGGTTGGGAGCAGATCGAATATATTTATAATGGCAGTTGCTAAGGCTAGGTTTTAGCAAAAAACAGGAGATAAAGATGAATAGAAAAACTATTATGACGATGATTTTGTCGGCCGGCTTATTGATAAGTGCGTGTACGCTCTCTTCGGTAGCTGTAACGGAATCTGCTTCGGGCGGGGCACCCGAATCGCAAGCGGGAGCAAGCTCATCACAGGGGGGGAACGACGCTGCATCCCCACCCACGAAAGCACCTACGCAATCCAATAATAATGGAAATGCGCCCTCGCAGCCCTCGGGTCAAAGTAATCCACCACCTACGGCTGTGCCTACAAAACCTGCATCGTCGGGCAATTCAAATTCATCTGGCTCATCCAGCAGTGGACTATTAACGATAAGTAATGTTACGACTTATCCACAAAATGCTGTTTATTATGGAAACTGCGTCAATGAGGAAACGATGGTAAATATTCAGGCTACTCTTGACCCTCTGGATATAGTAGCCTCCGCAACGATTTATTATGGATATACCGGCCCAGCAGGGACTTTTGGTAATTATTCAGCCAGCATGCATCAATTGGGAATCGGTGATTATGCCGCCGATATTGATGTGGGCTTGGAAGCAGATTTTCCGCTTGGCGGCAATGATGGCACTCTTGATGTTTATATTCAAGCTATCGATAAAAATGGTGATCCCGTTGATAGCAATTGGGTCTCCATCCCGGTGAAGAATTGCGGCGGTGTACTCGGGCCGCCTCCTGAAGATGTGGCGCTACTTAATTTCACTGGCCCTGTTAACGCAACAGCTGGAGATACGATCACGCTCGAATGGGAAGTCTTGAACGCCTGCAAGGTATTTTTAAATGGTGATGAAGTCGCTACACATGTCGGCTCCTATAATTACGCTATTCCTTCACACTGGGGGGGACAGGATTACAGGTTTACGTTGAGCGCTTGGGGAAATAGTTGTGATAACAGTTCGGAGGTTAGTGCCAATCACGACATGTGGATTGATACTATCCAAACAACGATTTCAAAAGGTTCTGGAGACCTCTACGACTCATATAGCCTGGATTTCGGTGATGGTAATGGTGATGATGTTATTTTTGACCACCGATCTGACGGAACCGTTTTATATACTGTGTGGGGTTCGGAGCTAAAATCATATGGAAACTGGGAGCCGAGCAGTGTTGCAGAATGTGTTTCTGAGTTGAATGCTGGTTCGTTTACAGAAGTTCAGGTTAATGTAGATCAATTCATCTGCTACAAAACGGGTTCAGGAAACTATGGCTATTTGAAGATAAGGGGAATGTTCCTTGACTTTGATGAGAGAACGAATTCTTATGTGAGTGTTTCATACTATACAGAGTTAGCGCCTTAAAAACTCTACTTCTTTCACAGCGCCCTCTTTCTAAGAGGGCGCTGTGTTTTATAAATACCCAAGGAGAATATTATGAATTTTAAATGGCGTCGTTTTTCCCTTGCTCTTGTAATGATATTGGTAGTAAGTGCATGTACTATGCCCAATGCTTCTGAAACACCTTCTCCTATTTTAGAAGCACCCACAGAAGAAAACTCGGTGGACACTGAAGAACCTGTGCAACCCACTACTGTGCCAGAAGCCTCCATCACTACACCCTCTAATATCATCGCATCAGGTGAAGTGGAAATTTTAAATCTCGAAAGTTTTGATTTTGTGACTGGCGAAAAGGGGATTCAGGCAGGTGGTGATCTCCATATCCGCACATCAGATACAAGTGATTGTGGCGCTGCTGAAATTTGGGCTAATTTTCCGCCGCAAGGAGGTGGTCTCTTTCTTTTTAGTAGTATGGATGCGGATCTATCAACGATTGATCCAGTAAGCATGGGGTTTACAGATGCTGATTTCTCTCCATTCTGCGTAGAATTATTGGTCGATGGAGTTTATCTTTATAAGCAAAACGCTTCCCCAGGAAATTATATTGTCTTCCGTGTAACTAATTTGCTTCCTGAGGCTGTGAGCCTGTCCTATTTAGTCATCAATACGGAACTCTCAGAAGCCGGAGCTGTGTTGACCGAAGGAGTTGACACGCCTGATTCCTTTACTTTTCCTGGCGGACAGCAAATCAACGCTTATGACAGTCCCGGAGGAGAAAGCTCGGGAACTTTCCAGGTAGAGCTCTTCTTTACGATTATCGAAGAACAGGATGGCTTTTTGCATGTTTCCTGGGATGCGTCCAATGGAAGTACTTATGATGCCTGGGTGAAAAAGGATGAAGTAGCCGTCTTTATAGCTGGAGATCATTCATCATGCCCCTTCATTTTTACACCGATAAACTACACACCTAAGGTTTTTCCTTCACCTGATGGAAGTCAACCGCTGGGTGTTTTTGCCTTCGATGCACTGGTTGATCTAAGCTCTGAGCCTGTAACGATAGAGCAGACAGAAGCCACGCTTCAGGATGCCAGCAATATTCTCTTCAATCTGACAGGATTTGTGATCCAACTGAATAACTACGCTACAGTCGAGTTTACGCAGGAGCAACCGCCAGACTACTATATGCGCGATAGTATCCCAGATTGTTATATTGCTCAAAAAACTGATGCAGAAATTCCTGATAGTCTCTTGATCTTCTCCTATGGTTCAGATAATTACGCCCGCACGATGGGCGGCTTTACCTATGAGATCGAGGCTTCGCCTACATTTAAAAACCATTTTGTAGACGCTTTTGGTAAAGAGAACCAGGTCTATGTGATGTTTAATCATTACAGCCATAAATATGCGCGCTGCGGCTACGATGAAACAGGAGAAACGATCATTAGTGATGTCTCAATTGGCGGGGAGTGTGTTAATCAACCAGGAACGGCTTGTGTGATGAATAATGGCTATTCGATGTGTGCAAATGCAGTGAATGATCTCTACGCATCTACGCCAAATTATTTTAGCGCGTCTACTGTCATTCACGAGATCATGCATTCATTTGGTCTGCACGGAAATATGGATCATTATGGTGCGCCTGACTGCACAGAAGAAATGAAAAAACGTGATAGCTCTTGGGAAGCTATTGATGGTGATGCAGAAAAATATAATGTGATGTGTCCCTATGTTTATGATAATTTTGTGGCAGGATATCGTCCATAAAATAAAATTCTTATAAAATGAAAATCCCTCTTAGATAATTTGCCTAAGAGGGATTTTTACTTAAAATGCTGAAAAGAACCGAAGTACTACTTGCAATTTGGGTATGGATATTGTAGAATGTGGTACAAAGTGGTAGAAAGTGGAGGGCGAATCCCTCTAAACGCCGGTCTCCCGGCGTTTGTCTGTTAAATAAGGCGTAGAACACATGTTCTTAGGGCAGTACCAACACTCACTCGATGCAAAAGGACGACTTATCGTCCCCGCCCGTTTTCGCGATGATCTCGCAGAAGGCGGTTTTGTGACGCGTGGCTTTGATCGCTGTCTGATGGTGATGACCGTAGATTATTTTGAAGCTGTCTATCAACGCATCAATTCGATGAACCTGGCAGACCCAGCCACGCGAGAACTGCGTCGTCTTTTCTTTGCCAATGCCTATTCTATCACTCCTGACAAAATCGGGCGTATCAACCTTCCCCAAGACTTACGTCAATTTGCGCAGATCGAAAGCGATACGACCGTAGCCGGGCAAGGTGAATACTTTGAAATCTGGCTTCCTTCCTTATGGCAAACACAAATGACCACTTTGGAAAACGCAGAAGCCAATATCGAACGTTTTTCCGCTCTTGACCTCTCAGGCAACTGAGATGGGAGCGGCGCACGACCCCGTTCTTTACCATGAGATCATTCAAGCGTTAGAGCCCAAAAACAAGGGCTACTACGTTGACTGCACCTTGGGAGCAGGTGGACATGCCCTTGGCATTCTCTATGCTTCCCAACCAGAAGGAAAGTTGCTGGGCTTCGATCTAGACCCGCAAGCCCTGGCGCTCGCTCGTGAGACCTTGGCTCCTCACGAGCAGCGCACCCTTCTTGTGCAACGATCTTATACAAAATTGAGTGAAACACTCCAAGAAAACCAATGGCCTTTGGTCAATGGTATCGTTCTTGATCTGGGTGCATCATCCATGCAATTTGACACCCCCGAACGAGGTTTTTCCTTTCGGGAAGATGCCCCTCTCGACATGCGCTTTGGTCCAGATGTGACAGAAAGCGCTGCCGATATCATCAACACCTACAGCGAAGCAGAACTGGCAGAAATAATCTTCCGCTACGGTGAAGAACGTGCCTCCAGACGAATAGCCAAAGCCATTATCCGGGATAGACCGATCCGCACGACTTTTGAACTTGCTACCCTTATATCAACGGTTATCCCCCGTAAAGGAAAGCGCGTTCATCCCGCGACCCGAACATTTCAAGCACTTCGCATCGCAGTTAACGACGAACTAGGTTCCATCGAAAAAGTTTTGCCACAAGCCATAGAATCTCTTGCCCCCGATGGGAGACTGGCGGTCATCTCCTTCCACTCCTTGGAAGACAGGTTGGTAAAACGATATTTTCGGCATGAAAGCAAAGATTGCATTTGCCCTCCTCGTCAGCCGATGTGTACTTGCAATCATCAAGCCAAAATCAAGGAAGTTGCGCGTAAGCCTATTCGTTCCGGCGCAGAAGAAGTGGATCGAAATCCGCGTGCCCGTAGTGCAATACTAAGAGTTATTGAAAAACTTTCAAAATAAAAGCTATGACTATCAACCGCCCTATCTTGCAAGCTCCATGGAGAACTCAACGACAAAGAGTTGGGGCGATTTTGCTTGGCATTGTGACGGCTATTATGGTTGCTGCGCTTTATCTTAGCGTTGCTTCCCAATCTACCTTGATCGGTCGCGAAGTCCAAACCTTGGAGCGGGAGATCAGCCTTGCTAAACAGGAAAACGCCAATCTGAAAACAGAGTTGGCGCGCCTGCTTTCTTTCCATGCAGTGGAAACACGCAGCGATGGATTAGGCTTTTACCCCGCAGCGGAAGAAGAGACACATTATCTTCTGGTTCCCGGTTATAGCGGAAGAGAAGCGGTCGTATTGTTGGAAGACAGTAAAGAAGTTTTGAACTCTTCGCTCCCCTATGAATATTCCTTGTCACTTTTTGACTGGTTTGAGAACTTAAGATGAGAAGAGAATTTACTTGGCGTTCATTATCCCTGGCAGGCATTTTTGCGATGATTGGTGTTTTGATTATCGTGCAGATGACGCGCATCCAGATCAGCTCAGAAGCTGCCGATTTTCGCGACCAAGCTCTTCGCTATAAAGGCTGGATGGAAACTGTCTACCCCGCACGGGGTGAGATCTATGATCGCAACGGAAAACTTTTTGCTGGCAATCAGAGTGTTTACGAAATAGGCGTCACTCTTGACGATGTTGAAAACCCGCAAAGCCTTGCTGTCATTCTTTCCACCGTCTTGGATTTGGAAAGCACGGAGATCCTAAATAAAATCTCAAACGCCAGTGAGGGACAGGTTTATCTCAGAATCGCAGATTATGTTCCTGCTTCTCAGGCGGAAGAATTGATGCGTATCAAGAGTGAAATTGAAGAAGAGAATAAAAATAGCACTCAGTCCGGTGATAGTCTCGCTGGCTTGAACTTTAGAGAACACCTCTCGCGCAGCTATCCCGAAGATACGATCGCTTCAAATGTGATCGGCTTTGTTAATCAATCTGGGCGCGGCTATTTTGGGATCGAAGAAAAATATAACGATCTTCTTGCAGGAAACGCTGTTCAGGTTTGGGTGCCTGCAGACCCAAATCGTGTCGAGGAGATCCCCCATGTTCCCGATGGGACAACGCTTATTCTGACTCTCGACCGTGAACTTCAGGCATCGACGGAACGCATCCTTGACCAATCGCTATACAACTATGGTGCTGAATCCGGCACGATCATTGTCATGGATCCACAAAATGGCGAAATCCTTGCAATGGCATCCACACCGCGTTTGAACTTGAGCAATTATTCTCAGTACGATGATATTTTTGATAGCGCAAGTGAATTTAACCGCGCTATTAACATGCCCTATGAGCCTGGCTCTGTGATGAAAATTCTAACAATGGCAGCAGCACTGGATTTAGGCGTGGTTACACCCCAAACAAGTTATACCGATGCTGGCTATTTTCCCATTGGCGGCGCGACCATCAGAAACTGGGATGAGGAAGCTTGGGGAATCCAGGATATGACTGGCTGTCTTCAACATTCGCTTAATGTTTGTTTGGCATGGGTAGCAGTCGAGATGGGCACCGATAACTTTTACGGCTATATGTCAAAATTTGGCTTCGGCCACCCGACCGGGATCGATCTAAGTGGAGAAGCCGGTGGCAGGCTCAAAGTCCCGGGCGACGCGGATTGGTATCCCGTTGACCTGGCAACAAACTCTTTTGGTCAAGGTATTACAGCTACACCCATCCAGATGATGATGGCAACATCTGCTGTTGCCAATAATGGCGTTATGGTCACACCGCATCTTTTATATGGCATGGTTCGTGACGATAAACAATACGATTTCCCGCCCCAAAATGCCGGAAATCCCATTTCAAAAGATACTGCTCAAACACTCAGTGAAATGCTTGCAAATTCTCTCGCACTGGATGAGTCTAAAGCCCTTGTTCCCAATTATCGCATCGCAGGGAAAACAGGTACGGCGCAAATCCCCACCGAATATGGTTGGTATGCGAGCGAACAGACAAATACATCCTTTATCGGTTGGGGACCGGTAGATGATCCACAATTTATGATCTACGTTTGGCTTGAAAAACCAACAAGCTCGATTTGGGCATCGAAAACAGCAGCTCCTGTTTTTAAAGAAGTTGCAGTAGAAACCATCAGATTACTTGATATTCCGCCCGATTATATTCGCCAGCAATTTGCCTTAGGGCAATAGACCAAGGAAAACTTGTGTTAGCACTCGCAGACATTTTCGAAGCTCTCGATCAGCCACGCCCTCAAAAGGCAATCGCCGCAATTCCTCATGCAGCGATTGATTCGCGGAAGGTTGAAAAAGGCTCCCTTTTTATCGCCATTCCCGGCGAAAATGTGGACGGGCATGATTTTGTTGCGAGTGCGTTTGCAAACGGTGCAGCTTTTGCATTGATCGAACACGAAATCTCAGATAAATTCGCGACATTGGATTTACGTAAGCAGCTTTCACAAGATGATATGGAAGATCTGGATACTCCGCTCTGCCTGCTCGTGGATAACAGCATCGAAGCCTTGCAGGAGATCGCCAGATTTTGGCGGAGCAAACTTGATTTGTGTGTGATCGGCATCACCGGCAGCGTCGGGAAGTCAACGACAAAAGAGCTTGCGACTAAAGTTCTCCGACGAAAATACCGCACCTTGAAAAATTTCGGCAACCTAAACAATGAAATTGGATTGCCGCTCACAATCTTAGGATTACGCTCGGATCACGAACGTGCCATTTTAGAAATGGGATTCTATGTCCCCGGAGAGATCGATTTTCTCTGCAAAATTGCCAAACCAAAAGTTGGCGTTATTACCAATATCGGCACTGTTCACGCAGAACGAGCTGGTTCTCAAGAAGCCATTGCGCGCGGCAAAGCGGAATTGGTGCAAGCCCTGCCTCCTGCTCCCGAAGGTACCGCAATTTTGAATTATGACGATGTTCGGGTGCGTGAGATGGCAAAAATGACGAAGGCGCGAGTCTTTTTCTATGGTCTCAGTCCCGAAGCCGATCTTTGGGCAGACGAAGTAGAGGGCCTTGGTTTGGATGGTATCCGTTTTCGCCTGCACTATAAACACGAAACATTACATCTTCGTATCCCGTTGATCGGGCGACACTCCGTTCATACGGCATTGCGTGCTACGGCAATTGCTCTCGTTGAAGGGTTGCGATGGCAGGAAATTATTAGCGGACTACAGTCTACCAGCCGTACCGAACTTCGTTTGGTCGCTGCTCGCAGCAAATGCGGCGCCTTGCTCCTTGACGATACCTATAATGCTTCGCCTGCATCCACTTTAGCCGCTCTCAACCTTCTCGAAGAGATGGATGGAAAACACATTGCCGTTTTGGGCGACATGCTCGAGCTTGGCCAATATGAACGCCAGGGACATGAAATGATCGGGTTGCGTGCAGCCGAAGTTTCAGATCAGTTACTCACGCTCGGAGAGCGCGCTCATATTATTGCAGAATCTGCGCGAAAAGCAGGGATGCCTGCAGAAAAAATCCTTGAATTCGAAGAAAAAGAAGCACTTACTAAATGGTTAAAAGATAATTTGAAATCAACAGATACGGTTTTATTAAAAGGCTCACGTGGCTTAAGAATGGATAGGATCACCGCAGCACTGGAGGCAGAAAAATGAGACAAATGTCTCTTGCTCTCAGCCTCGCTGGCCTTAGCTTTATGATGACGGTTATTTGGGGCGCTCCTTTGCTCCGTATTTTGCGCCATTTCAAAATTGGCAAGATCATCCGTGTTGACGAACCCGGCTTCCATCAAGTCAAGATGGGAACACCCACGATGGGTGGTGTCCTCTTCATTCTGCCAGTTGCTCTTATCACTGTTTTGCTCAATGCTGTCAATATTATCGGTATGCAAACCATCGGGCGTTCCATTCTTGTCCCGCTTTTTGTTATGTTCGCTTACGGGATACTTGGCGTATTAGACGATTGGGAAGGAATCCGCGGCAAAAGACGCGGCGATGGCATGCGAGCAAGAACAAAATTTGCGTTTCAGGTCATTCTTGCTCTTGCAACAGCTGCTGTTCTGAAATATATGCTCGATGTTCCTGAGCTTATTCTCCCTGGCGTGCAAGTAGTGTTGGAGCTCGGTGTTTGGTATATCCCCGTTGCTGCCTTCATTATCATCGGCGCATCGAATGCGATCAACTTTACCGATGGTCTCGATGGTTTAGCTGGATTGATCGCCGCGACAGCATTCATCGCCTATGGTGGTATCGCCATGTTGCAAGGACAAATTTATGTCGGCAGATTTTCCTTCACCATTGTTGGCGCGCTCTTTGGTTTTTTATGGTTCAACGTTCACCCAGCCTCTCTTTTCATGGGTGATACAGGTTCTCTCTCTCTCGGGGCTGCGCTCGCTGTTGTGGCCTTAATGACCGGCCAATGGGCACTCTTACCTGTTATTGCGATCATCCCGGTTAGTGAAGCTTTGAGCGTGATCATACAAGTCGGTTACTTCAAGTTGACCAAAAGAATAACAGGAGAAGGAAAGCGTTTTTTCAAAATGGCACCTATTCATCTCCATTTTGAATTACTTGGTTGGAGTGAAACGCAAGTTGTACAACGATTTTGGTTGATCAGTCTCCTCGCCGCAATGTTTGGCGTTGGGATGGCATTGGTTTAGATAAGGTTGATATGACAACAAAGTGGAATAACAAAAACATCCTCATCATTGGAGCAGCCCGTCAGGGTTTGGCTTTGGCGCGTTATCTCACAAAACACGGCGCAAAAGTAATGCTGAATGATAAACGGATGCCACATGAACTCCAGGAAGAGCAGGATTCTCTCAAGGATATTGAAGTGGAATGGATGCTGGGCGCACATTTTTCCAGCTTGCTCAAAGGCAAGGACTTGGTCTGCCTCTCTGGCGGGATACCGCTAAACCTGCCCCTCGTACGTGATGCCCAACGACGGAAAATTCCGCTTTCGAACGATACACAGATATTCCTTGAAGCGGCTCCTTGCCGCACTATTGGCATCACGGGCTCTGCAGGCAAAACAACCACAACAACCCTCGTTGGCAGAATGGCGAAAGAAGCCTACCGCAAAAGCACAAATAAGGTTTGGGTGGGTGGTAATATCGGCGACCCGCTCATCAATTATGTGGATGAGATGAAAGAAGATGACCTCGCTATTTTAGAAATTTCTTCTTTCCAGCTTGACCAAATGAACCTCTCTACGGATATTGCTGCGGTGTTGAATGTGACCCCAAATCATCTTGACAGGCACGGCACGATGGAAGCCTACGCTGCGGCGAAAGCACGTTTATTGGAAAATCAGAAAAAGGGCAGTGTTGCCATTATTGGCAGAGATGATGAAGGAGCTTCTGCAATGAGAAGTCTTTCGCCGGGTAGAACGCTCACTTTTGGTAGCAAGCCGCTTCACGCGGGCGACTCGGGTACATATCCGCTGGATGATTATATTTATTTCCGCGATGACAGGATGGATATCCCCCTGATCTCTGCTGAGGCCATTCACCTGCGCGGTGAGCATAATCTTTTGAATGTATTGGCAGCGGCAGTCATTGGCTTGGCGGCAGGCTTTCCTCCGAAAGCAATGGAAGCTGCGCTGAAAGACTTTTATGGTGTTGACCATCGTCTGGAATTGGTTCGTAATTATAAAGGTGCAGCTTGGTATAACGACTCTTCTTCTTCTGCTCCTGCACGAACGATGGCGGCTGTACGTGCTTTTGATGAGCCAATTGTATTGATGCTCGGTGGGCGCGATAAAAATCTCCCTTGGGGCAAATTGGCCGAACTGATCCGCCAACGGGTAGATCATGTAGTGCTTTTTGGCGAAGCTGCGCAAAAAATTGCAACAGCAATGGGCGGACATCGTGCTAATGAACGTCCCTATACAATTTCTCATTGCATAGGGTTGGAAGATGCGGTAAAGGCAGCGGAAAGTGTTGCTGAAGCAGGTGATGTGGTTTTGCTTTCACCTGGCGGTACGAGTTTTGATGAGTTTAAAGATTTTGCAGAACGCGGAGTGAATTTTAGAAAATGGGTACACGAGCTTTCGTAAATAAAGGTTTTCAAAATAGATTGCGCGCCGCCAAAAGCGGAGATACGCCCCTGCTTATCACCGTTATTATTTTGGTCTCTTTTGGTTTGCTTATGCTTTTCTCTGCCAGCGTAGACTATTCGGTCGAAATTTTGGGCGAAGCTCCGGCGTATATGTTCAAACGTCAGGTGCTTTGGCTGGCTATTGGCATTCTTTCGGCATTTGCACTCTCGCATTTCGATTATCACCTTTGGCGGCGTTTTGCTGTTCTGGCTATGTTGGGAACAATTACAGCTCTAGTTGCTGTTCTCTTCATTCAGGAACTTCGTCTTGGCGCAGTGCGTACTTTTTATAACGGTTCTATCCAGCCTTCTGAGTTGGCGAAACTGGTCATTATTATTTATTTGGCAGTTTGGCTTTATGCAAAACGCGCCCAACTTCACAATATCGAGTTAGGCCTTGTTCCCCTGGCTATTATTCTTGGTGTTGTCGGCGGCTTGATCTATCTTCAGCCTGACCTAAGCGCAACCGCGACAGTTTTTATTCTTGGCGGGGTGCTTTTCTTTCTCGCTGGTGCAGATTTGAAGCAGCTTATCATTCTGATGCTTCTTGCGACTTTTGTCGCTTGGGCAATTGTCCAATTTAGCGCAACAGGGCAGGAGCGCGTCGATTTTTATTGGCTGGGTCTTAAAGACCCGACAGAAGCTTCTTACCATGTTCGTCGTTCTTTGGAAGCCATTGTCAATGGTGGATTTTTCGGTCTTGGCATTGGGCAGAGCGTTACAAAATTAACCGGTTTGCCCGTCCCTCCGACAGATAGTATTTTTGCCGTTGTCGCAGAAGAATTCGGACTTTTTGGCGCAATATCGCTCATTATTTTATACGGCATCATGGTATGGCGTGGGCTTGTTATTGCTCGCCGTGCCCCTGACATGCTCGGCTCACTTCTGGCCACCGGACTCGTTTTCTGGATCGGCATTGAAGCCCTGATCAATATGACCGTGATGGTTGGTTTGCTCCCCTTTGCAGGGAACGCCCTTCCTTTTATGAGCGCGGGTGGTTCCAGTTTGGTTACCTCGCTGGCCGCAATTGGTATTTTATATAACATCTCTCGTCAACGTGGCGAAGATCAACAAATGGAAGATGAATGGAGAGCCTTCGGTGCGACTGCTAATTTGCGCAGGCGGAACGGGCGGCGGAGTATATCCCGCGCTCGCCGTTCTTGATACGCTAAAAAGCGAGAATCATGAGTTCCTTTGGGTCGGTGGCGAAGGCGGCATGGAAGCCGAACTTGTTCAACGACAAGGAATTCCCTACGCTTCGATTCCAGCAGCAGGCGTGCATGGCGTAGGCATAAGAACCTTACCAAAAAATATCATCAAATTGATGCGTGGCGTTTTTGCCTCTCGTAAAATTTTGCGCGAATTCAAAGCAGATGCGCTCTTTTTCACAGGCGGATACGTAGCCGTCCCAATGGCATTGGCCGGAATACACATCCCGAGTTTGCTCTATGTCCCGGATATAGAGCCGGGTCTCGCGCTCAAGGCATTGGCTTGGTTCGCGGATAAGATCACCGTTTCTGCCCCAGCATCTGCCACTTATTTCCCCCGAAGATCTCGCATTATAGAAACGGGATACCCAACTCGCACAGATTTGGCAAAATGGGACAAAGCATCGGCTTGCGAAAAACTCGGTTTGAATGCAAAGAAACCAACCTTGCTTGTTTTTGGCGGTAGCAAAGGCGCTCGTTCTATCAATAGTGCAGTCCTTGCCAATCTATCAGCACTGCTTGAGCGGACACAAATTATCCATATCAGCGGCAAGCTGGATTGGGAAACAGTGCAAAATGCTCGAAATGCGCTTAAACGTGATCAAGCCAAAAACTATCGCGTTTTCGATTATCTCCACGAAGAGATGGGCGCGGCACTTGCATCTGCCGATTTGGTGGTATCCCGTGCGGGCGCGTCATCCCTCGGAGAATTCCCGTTATTTGGCTTGCCCGCTTTGCTCGTTCCATATCCTTATGCGTGGCGTTATCAAAAAGTGAACGCCGAATACCTGCAAGATAAAGGCGCAGCGATGATGGTACGAGACGAAAATTTGGAAGAGAAATTGCTACCTCTTGTGGATGAGTTGCTTGGATATCCACAAAAACTGGATGCAATGCGCACTGCGATGACAGCAATAGCGCGCCCCAATGCTGCAGAAAATATCGCAGCAGAACTGCTGGCTTTAGCCGGAAAGAGATAAAAATTATGGTCAGTCTAATATTTGTCTTCTATATGTTTATTACTATCTTTGCGGTCATTGGAGCAATGCGTGGTTGGGCAAAGGAATTGTTAGTCATTTTCAGTGTAATACTAGCACTTGCTCTCGGTCAATTAGTGGAGCAATACATACTCTTTAACCCTAATAGTGCATCTCCTTTTAATATAGCAAGAGATAGTTCCACTTTATTCTGGACACGAACTGTAACCATGCTACTGCTTGTTTTTTTTGGATACCAAACAGTAAATTTACCAACCTTCGCAAAAAAAGCTGCACGTGAACGCCTGCAAGACTTTTTGCTTGGTTCTGTCTTTGGAGGAATAAATGGTTATCTCGTTGTTGGATCAGTCTGGGCATATATGTCTGAAGCTAAATATCCTTTTGCTTCAATAAGAGATCCTGCACTATATTCTGAGTATGCTAATGCTGCTCAAGAAATGATTAGCTTTATGCCTCCTTATGTTTTAGGTGTCCCTGGTATTTACTTCGCAGTCATTATTGCTTTTATCTTTATCATCGTTGTCTACATCTAGGTTTGATATGACACATACACACTTCATCGGCATCGGCGGCACAGGACTTTCAGCGATCGCTCGTCTTCTTCACGAGAGCGGTTATGAAGTCACGGGTTCAGATATGAACCCCTCCTCCTTTGTAGATGATCTGCGTGAACTCGGTATCACCGTTTATATCGGGCACGCCGCTGAACAAATTGGAGATGCAGAACAGATCGTACGCTCATCTGCCATCCCCGATACAAATCCCGAAGTGGTCGCAGCGCTAGCCGCAGGTATTCCCGTTTATAAACGCTCCGATTTCCTCGGCAGCCTGATGGAAATGAAGTACGGCATCGCCATCGCCGGAACACATGGCAAAACATCTACTACGGCAATGATGGCTTGGACATTAACAGAATTAGAGCAAGACCCTTCCTTTATTCTTGGTGGCATTATCAACGGAATGGGTGTGAATGCCCACGCAGGCAAAGGGAAAGCCTTTGTCATCGAAGCGGATGAATACGACCGTATGTTCCTCGGTTTGAAACCGACCATTGGCATTATCACAAATCTCGAACATGATCACCCCGATATTTATCCGACGGCTGAAAGTTTTCATCAAGCCTTTGTCGATTTTGTTCACCTGATTCCTCAGGAAGGCACACTTATCGTTTGTGGTGATGATGAAAATGCAGCGAATCTACTCGAAAATGCTCAGGAAATGGGTGTTGACACCTTTTCTTATGGCTTTGGCGATCAACTTTCTGTGGCAAGTAATCAATGGCTCGTGGCAGAGAATTTAGCCCCTAATACTCGCGGTGGTTATGACTGCACAGTCAAAGCTCATCAACGACAGGGATGCCAAGCCTTTGAAGCGCCTGAATTTGAACTTTCTCTGCAAGTGCCTGGCAAACATAATCTTTTGAACGCCCTTGCTGTATTGAGTGTTATTCAGCAGATGGAATTACCGCTCGAAGATGCAGCTGCCGCGTTGGGACGCTTCGCCGGAACCGGACGTAGATTTGACTTGCTCGGCGTGGTGAAGGGAATCTCGGTCTATGACGATTACGCCCACCATCCCACCGAGATACGGGCAACATTGCAGGCAGCCCGTGCCCGCCATCCAGAATCTCGAATTTGGGCTCTTTGGCAGCCTCATACCTACTCACGGACGCAGCTTCTCTTTGAAGAATTTTCGCAGGCTTTTGATGATGCCGATCAAGTGATCGTCACTGAAGTTTATAAATCTCGTGAACCAGAAGAAGATTTCTCCTCTGCCCGAGTTGTAAATGCGATGAAGCACCCTTCTGCAAAATTCATCGCTGAACTACAGGATACAAGTAATTATTTATTAAAAAATCTCCGAGCCAACGATGTGCTTCTCGTCCTTTCTGCAGGAGATGCAAATGAAGTTTCTCAAGCTGTATTAGAAGGTTTGCAAAGGAAAGGATAAGAAGATGACAACTAAAAAGAAAAAATACCGAAAATTTGAAGCCAATGTAATTGGTACGCCGCCTCTCTCGATGATACTTGCCGATATCCCAGAACCTGACCCCGGTAAAAAGGATTTTGGACGCAAAAAGCTAAGCAATAGAAAAAAAAACCTGTTCCAAGATTCTGATTTGGTCACTCGTTTGATCGAGCATTTGGCAAAAAAATAATAAAAAAATGACAACCCTATCTCTCCCTACCCTCCGCACTGCTTTTGGTGATAAGTTGCAAGAGAATATCTCTCTGGCAGCCTATACCTCTGCGCGGATCGGCGGGCAGGCAGATGCGCTTATCGTTGCCAATTCTGCAGATGAGTTGGCCGAGATCGTATCTCAGCTTTGGGAGATGGATATTCCTTATTTGATGCTTGGCGGCGGCTCAAATCTGCTCATCAGCGATGCAGGATTTCGGGGCGTGGTTGTGCTCAATAAGGCCAAAGCGATTCGATTTGTTGAAGATGAAGACCCATCTGTTTTGGTGGAATCGGGTGCGACAATGGCCAGACTCGCTAATCAGGCTGCGACGCGCGGCTTGGCTGGAATGGAGTGGGCAGCGACTGTCCCCGGGACCGTAGGTGGGGCGGTTTATGGGAATGCTGGCGCTTTTGGCGGCGATATGGCTGGGGCTTTGCTCCACGTCGAATTATTGACAGAAGCTGGGCGTGAGCAATGGGATGTTTCTGAATTGGAATATGCCTACCGTAGCAGCAAGCTGAAACGGGATGCGGTTAAATGCGCGATCCTTTCGGCAGAGATTAAGTTGACAAATGGCGAGCAAGCTGAAATCCAGGAGCGGATGCGGTCTTTCATCCAAAAAAGAAAGAATACGCAACCCCCCGGCGCAAGCATGGGATCAATGTTCAAGAATCCCGAAGGTGATTATGCTGGACGACTGATCGAAGCTGCTGGCCTAAAAGGTACGAAGATCGGAAGTGTTGAAGTTAGCACAGTTCACGCAAACTTTTTTGTCAATCATGGAGAAACAAAAGCCAGTGATGTAAAAGCACTGATTGAATTGGTAAAAAAGACTGTCTTTGAAAAGTTTGATATAAGACTTGAACTGGAAATTGAGATTATTTGAAGAGCGTAGTGCGTAAAACGTATTGCGTAATGATTTTGGAGCTTAGATGAATTACCAAGAATGGGAGAAGGATATCCCCGAAACTTTCAAGGCAGATACACTTTGGAATATGAGTGTGTATCGTTACGCCTTATTCTTGGGAGATTTAAGTTGGCATGATGTGAGCAAATTACAAAAAGATCGTCGGATGCTTCGTTTATCTGACCAACTTTATCGGGCTGTTGGCTCTGTGAGTGCAAATATTGCCGAAGGTTATTCACGTGGTACAGGTAAAGACCGAGCAAGGTTTTACGAATATGCACTTGGCTCAGCACGAGAAAGCCGAGATTGGTATTACAAAAGCCGCCATCTTCTCTCTGACGAAGTGATTGAGCATCGCTTTGACTTACTAGAAAATATTATCCGCTTATTGCTAACGATGATCCCGAAACAACGCGGTAGAACGATCAGAGAAGAGAATGTCTTGTATGAAGTAGGTTTTCAAGAAGAAGTACCACTACCTGAGTAAAGGTAATGTGTAGTCAAAAATATTACGAAATACGCAATACGGATTTCAAAAACAACTATGAATACAAAATCATCCAAACTCAAAATAGCCATCCTTTTCGGCGGACGTTCCGGTGAGCATGAAGTTTCACTGATGTCAGCAAAATCGGTATTAGGTGCTTTAAACCCTGAAAAATATGACGTTTTGCAAATTGGTATCACACATGATGGTGCATGGTTGAGTGGAGAGAATGCTTTAGCTGTTCTTTCAGGAGAATCTTCTGAAGAACTTGAAGCCGTTGTTTTCCCGCCCGACCCAACACAAAAAGGCATTTACGCAATACGCAATACGCAATACGAACTTCTGAGCGATTTTGATGTCATTTTCCCGGTTATGCATGGTACTTACAGCGAAGATGGCACTATGCAGGGATTGCTCGAAATGGCGGACGTGGCATATGTAGGCGCAGGTGTAACTGGCGCAGCAGTAGGCATGGATAAAGGCATTTTCAAAGACGTGATGGTTGCCAATAATATCCCTGTTGTTGAAGGTGTAATGGTTTTGCGCTCTGAAATTGAGAACGAGATGAATGCCGTTGTCTCGAAAGTGGAAGGTCTTGGCTATCCTGTTTTTGTAAAGCCTGCCAATATGGGTTCTTCTGTTGGCGTTAGCAAATGTGATAACCGCTCTTCTTTGCGTGAAGGATTGATGGAAGCTGCCCAATATGACCGCCGCATTTTGATAGAGCGCGGGATCAATGCCCGCGAGATCGAGATCAGCGTTTTGGGTAACGATGAGCCAGAAGCCTCCATACCCGGTGAAGTAGAGCCGAGCCGAGAGTTTTACTCATACGAATCAAAATATGTGGATGGTACATCAGGCTTGATGATCCCCGCCCCGATCTCTGAAGAGATGATAGAGATGATGCGTGAGATCGCAGTTAAAACATACAAAGCTATAGATTGTGCAGGCATGGCACGCGTAGACTTTTTACTTGATAAAGACGATGGCAAGTTTTATCTGAACGAAGTGAACACTATTCCAGGGTTTACATCGATCAGCATGTATCCCAAGTTATGGGATGCGAGCGGATTGCCTTACCCGCAATTGGTAGATCGTTTAATTGAATTAGCCTTAGAACGAAAAGCAGATAGAGACCGCACAAAGAGACGCTTTGAGTGATCTGGAAAAAGCTATGAGCAAGAAAAAAGAACTAAGCAGAGCAGAAAAAGTCCGTCAGCGACGCGGCAGGATCAGAGAGCAGGAGATCAAAGATAAACCTGTCCTGAAGCCTGTTTCGGCTATCCGTCCTTCGGAAGAGACGAGCTTTATCGGCGCGAAAAAACGCAAGGTCAAAATTCAGCGTTATGAAGCGACCGCACTCGCCCCAACAAGCGAAGGTCTACGCTCACGTCCTCGCGAAAATACGCGCTCTCTTACGATGCCCGAACTCCGCGTTGAGTGGCGTGCGGCATCTGCGGCTTTGATCATTTTCTTGAGCGTTGCCCTCTATTTGCTTTTTACATCGCCTTATTTTATGGTCGCTCCTCCGCAAATTCGCGGCAACCAATATCTTCCTGCCGAAGAAATTGCGAATACCCTCGCGTTGGATGGGCAAAATATCTTTAATATCGTGCCCGAAAAACTGGAGCGCGATCTGCTGTTAGCACACCCGGGCTTGGCAGATGTTGATGTAAGGCTGAGCCTGCCCAATGTCGCGAGCGTTACCGTGCGAGAGCGTCAACCCGCACTTGTTTGGCAGCAGGATGGTAAAGCCGCCTGGGTCGATCTGGAGGGAGTAGCCTTCCGAGCAACATCCCATGTAGAGGGATTAATTACCGTATCCGCTCTTGGCTCTCCGCCTGCTCCCGCTGTGGACGCATCATCTCGCAATGAGTTGGCACCGCCTCCTTTCATCGAACCCGAAACGGTGGTTGCACTCCAGGCATTGGTTGCCCATGTACCTGCCGGTACGGTTATTGTCTATGACCCGAAATCGGGGCTCGGCTGGATAGATTCACGCGGCTGGACAGTAGAACTTGGTGATATTACAGAAGAAATTGGGTTAAAATTACGGCTTTATGAAACAATGCTCAGTTGGTTTGAGCAAAATAATGTAAGACCTATATTGGTAAATTTGGAATATCCACACGCCCCTTATTATCGGACGGAGCCAAAGTAAGATGGAAGAGATTGTCGTAGGGATTGACGTAGGCACAACAAAAGTATGCACCCTCGTTGGGCGCATGGAAGATGCAGATAATCTGCGTATTTTAGGCGTGGGCATAGTGCCCTCGAAGGGCATTAACAAAGGCGTGATCGTTGACCTTGATGCAACTTCGCAGGCAATTACCCGTTCTGTCGAACGTGCCGAGCAAAGTTCAGGGATAGAGATCGCCTCTGCTTTGGTCAGTGTTGCTGGCGCGCATGTTTCTTCGATCAACAGTCGTGGCGAGGTAGGCATCACTGGCGGCATTGTAGATGAATATGATGTGCAGCGTGCTCTGGAATCTGCACGTGCAATTGCTATCCCGCATAACCGTGAGGTGATCCATATTGTGCAGCGTGGTTTTAGCATTGATGGGCAAGACGGAATCCGTACACCTGTTGGTATGCACGGCTATAAGCTCGAAGTAGAAACACATATCATCACAGCGGCTGCGGCAACAGTTGAAAATTTACGTCAATGCGTAGGCGCGGCTGGTGTAGAAGTACAGCAATTTGTGCTTAATCCGCTTGCATCTGGAGAAGTTGTGCTCACCGAAAACGAACGTCAGATGGGCGCTGCGGTTTGTGATATTGGCGGCGGGACAACTGACATGGCAATTTATGTGGATGGTCAAGTCTGGCATACGATGGTTCTCGCAGTGGGCGGCAATCACCTTTCAGCAGATATTGCGCATGGTCTTCGTCTCCCTGTCGCGCAGGCAGAAGAGATCAAATTGCAGCAGGGCTATGCGATCCGTGCCGAGATCGGCGCTGAAGATTATTTCGCTGTTCGTCCCTTTGGCGAAGATAAAGCCGTTCATATCAACAGACAGGAATTGGCACATATCATCGAAGCTCGCGTTGAAGAGATCTTTGAGCTTTCACTTCAGGAAATTAAACGCTCCGGCTACGATGGTCTCCTCCCTGCAGGAATGGTGCTGACAGGTGGAACAAGTGCTTTACCCGCAATTCGTGACCTTGCCAGCGATGTGCTTGGCATTCCCGTACGGATCGCGCAACCAGAAAATATCGTCGGGATGGCAGATCAACTCCACTCACCGGCATATTCAACCAGCGTTGGCTTATTGCGCTGGGCTATAGCAATGCAGCAAAGCTACGTGCAGCAAAAACGTGGACGCAAAAAAGGAGAAAAAGGTATGAATCTTGATGTTGCAAAAGACTGGTTCAAAAGGTTGTTGCCTTAATCGTATTTAGTTACCATTGTTCAGTTTTCCTGCTCTCGCTGGATTTGTAATCCAGCGAATTAACAGAGAAAACGGGGATTACAAATCCCCTTAGAGCGTTTTATAACAGAAATTGAAAGCCTAAAGAAAGAAAAATTATTCACTAACTTATCTGGCAGATAAGAAAACATAAGTAAGGAGAAAAATGATGGACTCGAAGAAAGCTAGTAACTCAGAAACCTTTGCGCGGATCAAAGTGATCGGCGTAGGCGGCGGCGGCTCAAACGCCGTAGATCGAATGATGGCAGAAGGTATTCAGGGCGTCGAATTTGTTACTGTTAATACAGACGCTCAAGCCTTGATGCTCTCGAAAGCTCCGACCCGTATCCGACTTGGTGATAAGCTGACACGCGGACTGGGCGCAGGCGGCGACCCTGAGATCGGGCGCAAATCTGCCGAAGAATCGGCTGATGACCTTTATGCTGCCCTTAAAGGCACAGATATGGTCTTTATCACTGCTGGTATGGGCGGTGGAACGGGTACTGGTGCGGCTCCTGTTGTTGCGCAAATTGCAAAAGAATCAGGCGCATTAACCATTGGTGTTGTGACCCGTCCCTTTACATTTGAAGGTTCTCGCAGAATGCAATCTGCTGAGACTGGGATCGGGACATTCAAAGAACATGCCGATACTTTAATTGCAATTCCCAATGATCGTTTGCTTCAGCTTGCTGATAAACGCGCCTCTTTGCAGGAGACTTTCCGCATGGCGGATGAGGTTCTGCATCAGGGTATTCAGGGTATTTCAGAACTGATCACGATCCCCGGTTTGATCAACCTTGATTTCGCAGATGTGCGCACGATCATGTCTGAAGGCGGTGCAGCGTTGATGGCTGTCGGTATTGGTGAGGGCGATGAACGCGCTCGCAAAGCTGCCGAAGCTGCGATCTCCAGCCAATTGCTGGATATCACCATTGACGGCGCGCGCGGTGTTCTCTTCAACGTGACCGGTGGTTCAGATCTGACCCTCTTCGAGGTCAATCAGGCTGCGGCGATCATCCGTGAGACCACACACCCGGATGTGAATATGATCTTTGGTGCCGTGATAGATCCGAATATGGGTGATGAAATTCGCGTGACCGTGATCGCGACAGGTTTTGAACGCAACGGTATTCCTCGCCGCATTTTGCGCCCCGCTCGTCGGCACGAAGAAAAGAAAGAAAACACAAATACATCCTTTGTTCGCCCGACAGAAGAAAGAGAGAGTATTAGTGTTAGCGTAGAGTCACAACCTATTCGCAAAGAAGTTTCTGAGAAGAAACCCAGTTATAACGATAACGATCTTGACATCCCGACCTTCTTGCGTAATCGCCGGTAAATGAATTTCTCCTAACTATCTTAGGATTTACAAGTGAGCGAATTTCTGTTCTCTTGATGATTAGTACGTAGAAAAACGAGTCCTGTAGGTCCATCAGGAAGCGGCCTCCTCGTCTGCCAGCGAGGAAGGTCGTTTCTTGCTTTAAGAATAGTGTTCAACCTTTTACTTTCTTATGACCCATGATGTCCCCTCTTCGTTTTGATCGATAATTTGCGCCCCCATTTTTTCTAAAAGCCGATTTGATGCAGGGTTTTTGACAGTTGTTGCCGTAACGCCCTCACAAAGTGGACTCTCAAATGCCCAGTTTATTAATGCCTGAACAGCTTCTGTCATATAGCCTTTATTCTGATAGGATGCCGCGATACCATACCCGATTTCGGCTTGCTTCCCTTCATTTGGCGGAGATTTGAACCCCAGCAGCCCGGCACCAATATTCTTCTCCCGGACGATGATGAGCCAATAAGTTTGCCAGAGATGTTCAGTAATAGAGAGTTTTTTCATCTTTTCGAGCTTCATCCCTATCGCACGAATGACATTAGCATCGATCACGCTTTGGTCTATGAGTATTTTTTCCAGCACGGAAGGTTTTTCGAGCAGGGTTTTTAATTGCTCAGCTGTTAAGGGGAGCAGATCAAGCCGCGAGGTGGCTAGCAAGTTTGGGACAAGAGCGGTGCGGTGTTCTTCCATCCTATTTGAATAATTTTCGTAAATTGGAAATTGCCATCACAATTGTGAAGAAGACCATCAGCAATCCGGCTGTTCCGAAGATAAGACGGCCTGTGCTGACATTCCCTGAGCCGCTGGTGCTGACAAATCCAATAGATGTGCTGGTGGAGAATTCTCTTTCACCGGGACCAAAACCGACCCATAGGAAGACGGAGGAGAATAAGGCCATAAATGCCAGCCCAATAAGAAATTGCAACCACAAATAGAGTTTTGTTTGCATGCCTTCTGGGCCAAAACCACCCTGTATGGCTACCAACATTCCCGCCAGCATGAAAACACCGCCTGCTGCGCCGACCACCCAGCGTGGCGCGTGAAAGGAACTGGGGTCAGCGTGAATAATATCGGCAGAGATCATGACGATAAAAGCGCCTGCTAAAAAGAAGATGCCCCCAAAGATCATGCTGCCGAGTAAACCTTGTGGTCCGTTGTTGTTACTCATCTTTTGGACTGAGATTGAAAATTGCCATAAATGTGCCAAAGGTGAAGAGCAGTCCGCCGATGAGATAGAAAATCCAACTGGAGATGCCTTCAAAAATGGGAATGATACGTAAGGCAACAAGAACGAAGAAGATGCCCAATGCCATATCGGAAAGACCGGCAAGGCCGAGGATGAGTCGGCGTGTGTTTTTCGGGGAGTTATTCATGAAGGTATTTTACAATAGAAATTTATTTGAAAAAACACGAAAAATTGATACACTGAAAATGTAGCTGTTTTGGAGCGGGCTAAGCTCCGCAATTTTTCGGAAAGTGTGATTGTTTTCCAAAGGAGAAAAACATGACCCGTCTTGATGAGGTAAGACAGGCTAAAGCGCTGCATCAAAGCACATTATTGACTAAGCCAAATGTTGTAGGGGTTGGTGTTGGCTTCAAAGAAATCCATGGCGATAAAACGGACGAAATATGCGTTATGGCACTTGTAAGTCGTAAGCTCTCCCATGAAGCTTTGCATGCAGAAGAGCTGGTTCCCAAGAATTTGAGTGGTGTTCGCACGGATGTGATCCAGGTCGGGGATCTGCGTGCCTTGCAAGCTCCTACAGATCGTTGGCGACCAGCACCAGGCGGTATTAGTATTGGGCATTATCGCATTACGGCTGGAACTTTTGGCTGTGTTGTGCGAGACAGGGACAGTGGAGAGCGACTGATCTTGTCTAATAATCATGTTTTGGCAAATAGCAATAATGCCAATATCGGTGATGCCATTCTTCAGCCAGGCCCAACAGATGGTGGGACGGTTTCCAAAGATACTATTGCCACCCTGTTTCGTTATGTTCCCATCGAATATACAACCTCACCAGGAACCTGTAGTATAGCAAACCTCTACGCCATGATCGGTAATATGCTCGCTATTGTTTTTGGGTCGAGCCATCGTCTGGATGTGAGCAATATTAGGCCCCAAGCTGTTAATAAAGTAGATGCTGCGCTTGCTCTTCCTAACCTGGATAGTGATGTGTTGGATGAAATCCTTGATATAGGCACGATCACTGGTGTGGTAGAAGCTGAACTGGGGATGCCCTTAAGAAAATCGGGCCGTACAACTGGCTTTACGACGGATCAAGTACAGGTTTTGGATGCTACTGTTAATGTCAGCTACGGTGTAGGACTTAGCGCTACCTTTGAAGAGCAAATCGTTGCTGGCCCTATGTCGCAAGGCGGCGACTCGGGTTCGTTGGTTGTTCATGGAAATTCCCCCGATGCGGTCGGACTTCTTTTTGCAGGCTCTGACCAAAGCACGATCCTCAGCCCTATTCAGGCTGTGCTGGATAGCTTAAACGTTACTTTTTGAAGGAACCCAATATGGTAGATAATGCAGCCATTCTCGAAAACGTAAAAAAGGTTAAGCGAATGCATGAGAGAATGCTCCTTGCTAAGCCCAATGTAGTTGGCGTGGGAATCGGCTTTCGTATACAGGGTGGGCAGCATACAGAACATATAGGGATTGTAGTGATGGTCAGCCAAAAAATGCCAGCCAGCCAACTTACAGCATCTGAGCTTATCCCACCTGAGATTGAAGGAATTCCTGTTGATGTGCAAGAAAGAGGAGAGATACACGTTCAATATTGAATAAGAATCTCGCCACATGACATTTTCGTTTTTGCTGGTAGCTGAGTAGCTCCAGACGTTTTTACGGAGCGCATCGAAGTCATAAATCTCACTTTTCATACTGCTCTTGGTTTCGATACGGCGACCCCGCCAAAAGACTGCGGGGCGGGCAAGCATCGCCTACTCAACCGGCGGGTACTTCTTGTTAGAAAAGTATCTAGACAAGAACCCGTTTCTACATTTCTTAAATCGAGAGAGCCAAGGGCTCCAACCTTGGCTCTCATTTGAAAGAGGAGAAGAAATTTTCGTTCGAACTGACAATAGTTTAGCATGGTGAAAAACAACTTGCTTGACGTTTTCCCAACGCTTATCCTACAAGTACCCCACGCTTTTTTTGCATAGTTTTTATATAATCTTGCAGTTTTTTCGGCGAATTTATGTCGGTTTTTAACTTGTTCGCTTGAAGCGATAAAAGATGGCCAAGCATCCCTAAAAATCTTGGAGATGTGCATTGCATCTGGGGGATGCGTTGCACATCGGGTCTTGTAAATTTAGTTTGAGTTAGAAACCCGCCGTGCAACGCACTTGAAAAGTGCAATGCACGACTAACATCTTTCTTTTATGTTGTTTTTAGGGCAGACTCTATAACCAAAGATATTTGAAGATGTAGATTGAATACTGTCTCTATTCTTTATATAATGTGATTGTCATTTCTTTTTGGATGGGACATTCGTAATACATAAAACACTTTCATTGTTTGCTGCAATATTGCCTCCCCATCAAGTAACCTTGGAGGAAAAATGCTAAATAAATTGGTTGTTGATATCGCACGCTACACACTGAGCGTAGACCCAGCTCCTCTGCACGATGCAGGCGTTCAGATGGTGATTCTCAAGGTGGACAAGCAATTCCCTAAAAATGGAAAAGCCTTTGCTGATTCGGGAATGCCCATCGCTGTATACCATTGGATCGACCCAACAAAAAAAGCTGAGAAGCAGGTTGAACAGACATTGCGTACTATTAAAAATAGCGGCCTGCCCGTACTTGCGATCTTTGCCGATTTTGAGCAATGGTGGGCAGATTGGGGAGAATGGTACGACGCCATTTGGAAGAGGATCAGTTGGAATGCAGTTCGGCGTGTCAACCCGGGGAAACTATCAAGCCATGCAAAAGATGTCTTCAAAGGCTTCGAAGAATCCGAATGGGGAGTGTTAGGCTATTCCAGAGCCTCTTTTGTACATGAATATGCACCAAGTGCCACAAACTGGACGCATGGATATCGTTGGTGGCTGGCACACTATATTAGCGTTCAAGCGCAAACGCTGAGTTGGGAAGCGATGAAAGCCAATATTCTCCCTTGTGTTGGTTTTTCACCCGCCCGACCTTTAGGAGTATCTAAAGACCAGGTGGTAGGACACCAATTCACAGGGGATAAACTTGCGTTGCCGGGCTTATATGGCGATACCACGCGCACCAAATACGCAAGGGCAGATGTTAATCTCTTCGATGAAGAATTCTTAAAAGAGATCAAAGCCATCTCTGCCCCAAAAGCCTTACCTAAAACCATAAACAAGGCCATAGTGACAGCTTCGCCAAGGCTCAATGTACGTTCCGGGCCGGGCATATCCTATCCCATTGTCGATAAACTACTGAAAGGTGCCCCTATCGAGATCGTTGAAATAAAAGATGGATGGGCAAAATTACGCAGCTATGCAGATGAATGGTGCAGTGCAGAATATTTGAAATTCGAGGCAGACGTAGCTATCGTTATCCCAACCGATGTGCCTGAAGTTGTTATTGAGCGCCCTGAAGAAGCTACTGAGATCGAAGTTGATTACCCGGGTATCACCTATCATCAATTGCGGCGCTATAATGCGAATTGCCATATTTTGGAGATCGATATGGCGGGCAAGAGATTTCACGTTACGCCTTATAGGGGGCTGAAAACAGTCAGCTCAGTGGCGAAGAAACTTAACGCTCCTATCGTTTTTAATGGCGATGGCTGGGGTCGTGCCGGATACCCGAATTCTATTGCTGCTTCAGATGGCAGGATCGGCCAAAAGAAACAATTTGATCTCCGCCCATGGATCAATGTCGCTAAAAAGAATAAGATCTCGATCGATTTCCGCTGGAGAAAATGGAGGAAAAAACTATATAACACGGTCTCTGGCGATCGATATATTATTGCTGAAAATGGAAAATACAATCACAGGATCCGTGCCACCAATAAAGACCCGCGTACCGCTATTGGCTACACCAGAGACCAAAAACTGATCGTCATTGTCGCTGATGGAAGAACACAGCAAAGTGCAGGACTTTCATTCCGTGAACTGGGCTATCTCTTTGAAGAATATGGTGCCCGAATGGCGATCAATCTCGATGGCGGCGGCTCAACCGCTTTATGGATCAAAGATAAAATTGTGAATGTCCCCATAGAGTCTGGTGTTCCAGGACGAGAGCGTCATGTTGCCAACCATGTCTGTGTTTTCAGCTAGCTGACGCTAAAAAAAGGACGCCGAGAGATTATCTCGGTGTTCTTTTCATTTAATCTAACTACGCTCGTCGTCTTCTCCAAGCTTTTTCAGGTGCTTATTCAAATGATCTCTCAGCTTTTTCGGCGAAATGGCATCAATATCTATCTTTTTTGCTTCGACAAAATTGGCAAAACGCGCCAGTCCTTTACCGAGGGCGTCAGAAAAAGCGGCATCAACGACTGTATCATCTTCTAGCCAGAAACCTTTGATATGGAGCGTCATCGTTTTGCGGTCAAGTTTGGGATCGAGACGGGCGACCAGATCATCGCCGTAGAGGATGGGGAGGACATAATATCCCCAACGGCGTTTTTCGAGGGGTTTGTAGACTTCCCAGATATATTCAAAATCGAAGACTTCTTTTGCTCTCCCACGCGCGGATACGATCTCAAGCGGCGCGACGAACGTGACCTCATCTTGGGTGCTGGGACCGAGCGGTTGCCAGGCATCTGGCGTTCTACCGGCATCCAGCTCCTCGAGGGCTGCCAAGTCTTGGGCAAGAGCGATCCAACGATCTTTTGAGCCTTCGATGCTGATGGGGACGATCACATCCTGTTCGTAAAGCCCAGCAATGCGATTTTTCGCTTCTTTCACATCCAATTTTCGCTGAATATAATTTGAGAAAACGGTGCGCCAGCGTTTCTCCTTCATCAATCCTAAAAAGGAAACGCTTTTACGAGAGAAAAAATTTTCAGCTTCCTCTTCTGTTGCGGAATAGTCAAATTCGGGCGGGGCGATGCGTTCGGTGAGATCATAGACACGGTCAAAGCCCTTGCGATGATGGATCATCACTTCGCCAGTCAGCCAGAGGGTGTAGAGCGCGACAGAGGTATCCTTGCCGCCGCGATAACTGTATTTAAGTTTTTTATTGCCTTTGAAGTCGCGGTTTGCCATTGGGCCGTTGACACGCAATGCATCTTTAACTTGCCGAAAGGTATCGGGGTGCTCGGCAAAAACTTTTTGCCAACGTTCCTGCTGTGCCTGATGTTTCATATGCAAGCGCCAATAGGGCAGCTCAGACATGGGATAGAGAAAAAGCGTGCCGCCATAATCGAAAAATCCGCGTTCTTCGTAGGCTACTTGATGCAGAAGCTCGGGACGATAATCGAGCACGCGCCCGTACATCATAATGTCTTGAGAGCGGGCAATGACATTGAGCGGGTCAAGCTGGAGGGCATCCATTTGATTGAGCGCCGTGGCTGTTCCTTCCGCGCCTATAAATCGACGACCAGGCCAAAGGCCTTGTTTGCCCATAATAAATCGACGGGCGGTGACCTTGGAGATGGAGAGAGGGTTCATAAGTTTATCGGTTTTCTTTGTTTTTCCACATCTTTCAATGTGCGAATGATCAGTGCCGCAGATAATGCCAATATCGCCGTCATCCCAAAGATGAAGGAGAAGCCAAGGTAGTCCGCGAGAATGCCGCTAATGAACATACCCAGTGCGCCTGCTGCAAATTTGAATCCGAGGACTAATCCAGAGGCCAATCCCCGACCGCCTTTGATGGTTTTCTGTGCGAGCACAACCAAAATGGGATGTGTAGATCCGTTCAGTGCTCCGGCCAAGGGAACGATGGCGTAAAGCCAGGGAGTCCATCCCATTTTTGAGATGGCGAAAAGCGGCAGGCTGGCCAAGAGCAGCGCGCCAGTGATCACATTTCTTTTGCCGAAACGGTCGGCCAGCATTCCGCCTGCTACATTTCCTAATGCGCCCCCAACCATATAGAGCCCTGTGACCACACCGTAGACTGTGGCTGTTTGGCCGAGGTCACTAAGATATTTAGGGATAAAGGTATTCATCGTTTGTTGTATCCAGGCTTGGAAGGCGATCGTTGTTGCCAGGGTGATGATAAAAACTTTACCCACCGTCAACTGGATATTTAGCTTTTTCTCTGTTTTCTCTTCTTTAGGCTGGTGATTGACAAGGGAGCGTAAGCGGAAAGCCGAATTGATGCCGATCGGCAGCCCTATCAACGAGAGCAGGAGCAAGCCGATCAGGCCGAATCTATCGAGGAGCGGGCCACCAAGCATCGGGCCAAGGGCGTACGCGCCCTGCCCAAAGAGGAAGAAATAAGATGCAGCCGTAGTTTCGTGTCCGGAAAAATCCCTTTCGCCGATCCTGGTCGCTTCTGCAGTTCCGGCAGGATGAAAAGCAGCCGAGCCGAGGCTGGCGAGGATCAGTGATCCCAGCGCGTAATATCCGGGCAACAAGAGTGCGAGTGAGAAGAAAGTGCCCATCCATAATACGCCGCCAGCAGCCAACCAACGTGCGCCGCGACGGTCGCTTAACCAGCCAAAAAATGGTTGCGAAAGTGATTGTGTCCAGACATAGGCCATGCTGAGCGCACCAAGTGCGGTATTACTGATGCCAAGCTGCGTGCCGATATAGGTGAAAATGACCGAGCGTTGTGCGCCAAGTAGATCGACAAAGGTATGTCCAAGTGCAATGGATGAGAAAATAGCATTGAAGAGAATAGACATTGGAATCCTTGAGTTTGATGTATCAGATGCTAGGCCAGGGAGCAGTATTTTATCACTCGGTTTCGGCGATCAGCGCTTTGACTTGTACGAGGGTTGGGGGTTCATAAATGTGATTCCTGCTTGCCCATGATAAAACAGCGGGTCATGATCTTTGAAACGGAAAGAGAGTTCATTTTCAGTTGTTCTCCCTTAGTGCTTCTTGTATACTTGAGCTGTAGATAAGAAAATCAATGGAGGCGACATGACATTCCTTACCGGGTTGGGCATTTTCATTGGGGTGATTGTACTTTACTTGATCGTGATCATTTTCTTTCCGGTGTTGTCTGTTCCTGAGCAGCCTATTGACACGAAAACTGAAGAAAAGAGAGAAGTACCAAAATCACGCCAGAATGTGGAATTTTCTGTGGACGGGGAGATCATCAGAGCCTGGCTCTATCTGCCTGAAAATGCGCCCGAAAAAGTTCCCTGCATCATTATGAGCCAGGGATTTGGCGGCACCAAAGATGGTGTCGTTCTTGACCCTTATGCTCAGCATTTTACCGAAGCCGGGTTCGCTGCTCTGACCTATGATTTTCGCCACTTTGGCGAAAGCGACGGGGAACCAAGGCAACTTTTTGACACGCTGAAGCAATACGATGATCTGCGCGCTGCGATCAAGTATGCGCGGGGACGAGATGATATCGACCCTGAAAAGATATTCCTGTGGGGCACATCCGCTTCGGGAGGATACGGGCTCGTGATCGCTGCTGAAGACCATGATATTGCAGGCGTTATCGCGCAATGTCCTGGCATCGATCATGACGTCGACAGCAAGCTATTCTTTGAAAATTACGGCATTGGTCATTTTTTGCGCCTCATTGTCCATGCGCAACGGGACAAGGGACGCTCACGTTTTGGGCTTTCTCCACACCGATATCCCATCGTTGGCAAACCCGGCACCATGGCAATGCTCTCTGCCCCTGGCGCATTTGAAGGGTATGAAAATCTGCTCAAAGGCTCAGAAACCTTCAGGAACGAGGTTTGCGCTCGTGCACTGCTCATGGCGCACGGCCCGGACCCTGTTGCATCTTCAGTAGAAGTCAAATGCCCGGTCCTGTTTTTGGTTTGCGAATACGACAATCTTGCTTCACCGGAATCCTATAAAAGAGCTGCGGATGCGCTGGGTGAAAAAGCCAAAGTCGTTAGTTATCCCATTGGGCATTTTGACATTTACGTTGGGGAATATTTTGAGAAGGCGGTAGCTGAGAAAATTGATTTTCTGAAGAAAATCTGAGCGAATAGAGACACAAAGCAGGCGGTCGCCTGCGTGGCTTCGCCCGCATAATGGGAATGGGCTACCCAGGGGCCGGGATTTTGTCGTTCGGCATCGGCGAGAAGTTCTTCGGCTTGTTGTGGGGTTGTAATTTTAATATTTTCACTCCATACGATCATAGTATCAATATTGGCAGTTAAATTACGAGAGCCACGGCATCTAACCGTGGCTCTCATTGAAAGGAGGAGAAGAGAAGTATCTTCGTTCAAACTGATACCATCTTAACATGGAGCGATTTTGCCTGCTTGACGCTTGCTCTACGCTTCTCCTGTGAATGCCCGACAAGAGGAGTGCTAAACCAATAAATATCTTTTGCGAAGCACTTGAAAAAGAAAAACTAAATCCTATAATGAAGTATGAAGAAGAAGGGCTATTTTTATCAAGGGAGAGACACTATGACTACCGATACAGCAACGAATGAAAGCCAAAACGTACAAAAGATCAGGGAATTGTTGGAAAAGGGGGTAGGAACAAACACCTTCCACTCCAGTGGACAAACCCTCCTAATTGCAATGGCAAGAAAAGGGGAAGTTGAAGCAATAAAAATATTGTTCGATGCCGGAGCCGACCTTGAACAATGCGATTTTCACGATAAAACCGCTCTCATGTATGCAGTAGAAGCAGACCATGAAGAGGTAGCACAATTGCTGATTGATGCCGGAGCAGATGTTAATGCAAAGAATCATCAAGGGCGGACTGCTCTGATGTATGCCGCATACAAGAATAACAGCGAATTTATTGAAATACTCATCAACGCAGGTGCTAAAGTTAATTTTACAGATAGAAAAGGTTACAGCGCTCTAGACTACACTTATCTAAGAAGAAACAATGAAAGCTCAAGCCCTCGTTATCTAAAAAAGCAAGGCGCAAAACATGGCCGAAAAATTAAAGGAACACGAAAACATTGGCTGAGAAAGGTTGCATCTTTTAGTGAATTTGAAGAATTAAAAGTTCTTACAACTTGGCGTTTTTTGCTGAATGGGCAAATTGCCTCAGTAAAGCATCTAACTTGGCCATTAATATTCCTAAATCTTGTTATAACAGTTTTTGCAAATACAATGGTCTTCCCCGCTTGGATTGCATTACCTGCAATAGGGGTGGGATTAGTACGGCTTTTTCCATCAATTCCAAAAATCACTTTGTTACTAAAGGAAAAAATAACAAATGGAACAATCAGTCTTACAACACATGAATACTCTGGAAACGTAGAAGCCTTAGTATCTACTGCAGCACAAGACAATTTGGGTTTTGTAAGCAACATACTTGAATTAGGATCAAACGAATTGAAACATATCCATGTAATAAATTCTGACCAGAAAACGAAGATGTTACATAAAAAAAATGAGCATAGTCGCTTAGCCTCTCTTGGCCTTGCCGTATCCATCTTCATGCTGTCTTGTTTTCTTTATGGTCCGGCAGCTTTAGGTTACCCACTTTTTACTGGTACTGGAAATTTTCTGCATGCCTTTTTACTAGTTCCACTTCTCCCCTTTTGGTTGGTCAAAGCATTGGAATTCGAGAGTGGGCTTCGCTTAGAAAGATTAAAACGTGTTCAGATAGAAAAAGACCGGTTAGCAAGAGAAATCTCAAAGGTTCTCTATGCAGAAGATTTCAAAGGTAAAAAATTACCCCCTGACTTCGCATTGTATTTGCGTGCATTTATGACAACTAACAAATTGATCATGAACGGGTTGGATTTGGAAACCGTACTGGCTTACTCTATAGCCCCTGTTTTGCCTGTTATTGCGCTGGGGCAACCTGGGGAACACCTTGGTGCCGGACGCATCCAAACCAGTGATGAACACTGGCAGGAAGAGATCAAGCGTCTCTTCGAAAAGGCAAAGATCATTATCATCATTCCTTCCCATCGTGAAGGCACCTTGTGGGAGATCAATAATCTCAAACAGAGCAACTATCTTTCCAAGACCATATTTATCATGCCTCCTGAGATGACTTTTTATGGCAAGCCCTATTCAAAGACATGGAATAGGGCTGTAAAAGCCGCAGCCAGGCATGGTGTCTTTCTTCCCACCCATTTCTCTAAAGGACTTGTATTCAAATTAGACAAGGATGGCCACATGCTTAGCCATGCTCCCTTCAAGGTTGAAGAATTTGAGCAAGAACTAGAGGGTATGGAATATACACATAGTGACCCTGGTTATTATGACGATGCATCCGAAAGTGTTGATGTTAGTGGAGCAATTAGTGGCATGACTAAAGCTGCAGGTATGGCAGCAGTTGCGATGAAGGGTAGCTTTGATAAGGACGATGATATTGCTGATGCAGATGATTTAGGCGAAGATACTTCCGAGGGTGTTGCAAGTATGGATGATTCCAGCGAAGATTCTTTTGATGGGCTCAATGATATCTTCGATGGGGGCGACGATGTTGCCAGTACAGACGATTTCGGTGGAGATATATTCGATGGGGCTGATGATATTTTTGATACGGGTGATTCTTTCAACGATACCTTTGATGGGGATTACGGAGATTATGGAGACCATGGAGATCATGGGGATCATGGCGACTACGGGGACCACGGGTATTACGGATCTTACGAGTAAAGAACTGGACAAATCGATTAGTAAACTTCATTATTTCTCTTGCTTCCATCAAAAAAAGCTTGCTCATTGAGTTTATGAACAAGCTTTTAATTTTCAAATACAGGGTTCTCTCAGAAACGAGAATCAATAACTTATCATCAAAACCCCATCTCCTTCAACGCATCACTCCCAGAACGCCTCTTCTTCCCCTTCAACTCATCCCAGAAACGCTCATTATATCGTCTTGATTTCACAGGCAACGGCATCGGGACACCCCAGCCCAAGAGCAAGACTTCCTCCTTGGGTTGCAGGCGTGCCAGCATTCCGCGCAGGGCTTCGCGCCCCGCCAGGCCTGAGAGTACGGCGCGGATATCATCATCGTCGCCGAGCCAGCCAGAGATGCGTGTGCCGAGCTGCGACATGACTTCGTCGTAAATTTGCGAGGGGCGCTGGTCCACGATCATCAGCGTGACGTAATATTTGCGCATTTCACGAGCGATGGTTGCGAAAGTTGTTTGGGCAGCCATTTCTTTATTCAGCAATTTATGTGCTTCTTCGACGGCCAAGATTAGGTGGCGTGGTTCGCTCCCGCCGTGCGTGCGGAAGTCGTTGACTCGTTTTTCCCAGACGGCGCTGACCTTGCGGGTCAGCAAGTTAGAAACAAGCAGGTAGTCGAGATCGGAATCAAATTTACCGAACGAGAGCACAACGTGTTTGCCGTTGTCGAGATTGTCGATCATCTGCTTGACCGAATCCGCTGCGGGCTTTTCGGCGATATAGGCGGCGTTGAAAAGCCGTCCCAGTTTGGAGTGCAGGGCTTCGGCGGCCATCACATTCACGCCATTTTCGAGTGCCCACGCCGCAATACTTTCGGGTGCGGGTACCTTTTTGACCTTGCCCGTGCGCTCGTCTTCGATCTCGACCGTCGCACCGTTGAGCATATTTTTGTAGGCACTGAACCATTTTGTGCGTCCAAAAGTCCGCACAAGAGCGTCGAGAACGGTCGGTGTGGTCTCACGCAGATTGAGTGTGCGGGAGAGCATCAGCACATCGGCGGGCTGGATGTCTTTCATGTCAATGACCAAGTGGAAATCCGGGTTCGACCCGCGGATATTCGTCCCCGCGCCCAAGCCAACGACCTGCACTTTCTGCCCGAACAACGATTTCAATCCCGGCACCGTCTTCCCCGTATCGCTCGCCACATCGTCAAAGCCGTATTCGTTGTGCATATCCAAAACCAGCACGGATGCGGCGTCATATTTGACCAGCCCCGAGAGAACAATGCGGGTCAGGAAGGATTTGCCCGTGCCGGTTGCGCCAAAAACGCCCGATGAGCGCTGGACAAATTTGCTGAGATCGATGCAGACGGGATGATCCTGCTCGCGAGTGGAACCGATGATGAAGTTGCCCTTCTCGCCCACTTTACCGAAAATTTCGGCGATATCGCCCTCCGATGCGAGCGTGACCTGGGCGTGGTGCGGGGGAATATTTTTTACCGGTCTCGGACGGGGTTCATCCCGTAGCCCGGACTCGATGGCGCTAACCCACTGCTTGTGTTCGGGCGTGCCCAATTCGGGACCACGGTCGAGCATCAGCGTGGGCAGAATCTCAAGATTGGTGTAGAGCGTCTGCCCGTGCAGGGCTTTCGCCAAAGCGGGCGGGAGACGCATCTCGGTCTGCTCATCCGCAAAACGCGGGTCCGTCGCCCCAAGCTGGATGTCGGTGACGATGCCATAATATTGCCAGTCCCCACTGCGGATGACGGTAAAAGCGCCCTCCTGCACTTGTTGCGAAGGGACCGTTAAGCGCACGTTGAAAGACTCTTTTAATCCGCCGCCGACTAAATAACCAATAGGTTTGTTATCCATAGTTGCTCCTAAGTTTAAACACGAAGGGCTCGAAGGAACACAAAGAAAAACTTTGAGAATCTTTGTGTTTAGCCCTCATCCACTTCCTTCTTATCTTTCTTCATAATGCCAATTCGCTCTGCCAGCAAGATCACAAAACCTGAGATCAATCCCAACCCGACCATGATGTAGATTATCGTGAAAATCTTCCCTGCGGGTGTTTGCGGGGAGAAATCGCTGTAGCCAACTGTTGTCAGGGTGATCACTGAAAAATAAAGAGAATCTAGAACGCCCCAACCCTCGACTCTGGCATAAAACCACGTGCCCAAAGCCAAAAATCCCAGTACCCAATAAAAGAGCCCACGAAAGTCGGGGTCTTTCAGCCCATCGCGGATGGCACGAAAGAAACGTACGAATAAGATTAAAAATGCAGGCATATCACACCTTTGTTTTTCAAACACAACGGACACGAAGGTTCACAAAGTTTCAAAAGAAAAAACCTTGAGTTCCTTTGTGCTCTTTGTGTTTAAACCTAAACCACTTCTCCAAGAGCGCCTAAAACACTCATCAAAAGTGGATAATCATCTCGCAAGAGCGTGATCAATTCTTGAATAGCGGCATCGCGCCACTCGGTATCTGTTTGCGCGGCGCTGGCTTGTAAAATATGCGCTGCAAGCATTTCGCCGATGGGGGCATCTTTCGAGCGCAGGATGTGACGGAAATAGCCAAAGCGCCCCGCACCTGTAAACTTGACCAGATCGCTGTTGTCGCATTTGTAGATCACATCCAAACTTAGGGGCGGGCGTGGGGGCAGAAGATGGGATACAACGCCATCCTGCTCGTAACCCACGGTCAAGACCGACATCTCGATAGGAACAATGCGACGCTTACGGTTATCAGCAATAACCTCTTGATTAAGGTTCCCGCCTGTTACGAGTTGCCGTACAAAACCATCATCTTCAATACGAATATCATATATCAATCCATATACTTGATAACCATTCTCAAGCGGGGCACGCACCATACTGCCAAAGTCAGGTACTTCAGGTTGCGAAACACTACACCCAGCTACAAAGCCAGTCGTACCAGAGCGAAGTAAATGTCCGATTTCGATTGATTCCATAAGAACTCCAGTTTGTTATTGTTTTAAATTCGTTTTGAAATACACATCTCCATCTTGATAATGTGTAATTTCAAATCCATAGTTTAAATAAAAATGGATTACATTGAGCCAAGTCTCTGTTGTTTCCAAAATCACTTCTTCGTAACCAGCTCGTGACGCACGCTGACAAAGCTCGGATAATATCTTTCGCCCAATTCCCTGTCTACGCAATTTCTTATTAACCGACATACGAGTAATCTCATTTTTCGTTTCCGAATGTGGTTTGAATGCCCCAGTGCCAACGATCGTATCACCTTGCCATGCAACAAGAAATATCCCGTTAGCATACGTGGTAGCAATGTCGTCAAGATCAGAATTTTTGCTTTTATCTAAAAAGCCCCAGTGTTCAACTAAACCATCAAGAACAAGTGCCTTAGCAGCGACTTGATCAGATTGTTTAAAAGGAAAAATCCCGATGCTGGTTCCCATCACTTTCTACTCGAATCCTTTGCTACTTTCTTTGAGCCTTGCTGATCGCTACCACCAAACTCTAACGCCAACATTTGCTCAATTTGCTTCTTCTCTTGGAAAGAAACTACCGCCACTTCATGCGCTCGATGCAAGAGATAAGGATATGGTTTGCTGCCCAAAATTTGTGCTTGTTGAACAAGAACAGCATGAAGGTTTTTAATTTTCTCATTATCATCCACTACCCACTTAGGAACTTCAACTCTTACAGGATACGGATGTCCTTCTGTACCAACATTGAGATAAAAAAAGTGTATAGATAATAAATCTGTATATTCTTCTTTTGTAACCTTTGCCTGCAATTCAAAAATAGCAGAGCGCTCCCCAGGTTTAAGCAGTGGGTTCTTCCTATCTCCAAAAAGCCATCGATCACTTACTCCTAAAAACGGAGGACGGACTTTAAGCCTTTTAATATCTTCGGTATCTGTCTGCATAATTTCCAATAAACGCACAACATAATTTGCTGTGGGCTTATCTACATATCCTGCTATAACACCATTGTTTTTTTGCAAATCATATAGCGCTGCTTTATATTTTTCTAAACGATTACGATAAAGTTTTTCTTTATCAGATGCTGTGCTACCCCATAGAGCAAGAGTACCATCCATAAAAGTAATAACTGGAGATGGATAACGTTTTGCTAGTTTAGTTAATTTGATACGTTCATCGGTATCTCGGCGTAAGGCAATCTCCCCTTCACCTATTATTGAACCTCCAACAAAAAGTTCATTTCCATAAATAAGATTACTGTCAGTAAAAATTTCAGGAGCATCTCCTGAGTTAAGCTGCATCACAATTGCCCCAATATTTACTAACCCAAACAGCTCTGCATCTTGTCTGCTAGGCACAATCTGTGAACCATCTGTAGCGATTAGTGTAGCATCCATAACTGGTGCAGGAACAGGTATATGCGTATTAAGCGCTTCGCTTAAAGGATAGGCACAGCGGATATTAGCATCCTCTCTCAAGGCATCTTCTATTTTTTGACGAATCCCATCTAAATTCCCAGAGTTTTTATCAAACAAATTTCGAGTACGTTCGCGTAAATCTTTTAGCTTTTCCTTACGCTCGTGTTCTGAAACGCCAAACTCTTTTATTTGTGTGTAGATTTGTTGAAAGTCAATTGCCATGCCTGCTCCTTAGAACATTTGTCTAGCATTTTACCAGAAAAGTGGCAGTATAATTCACGGAGTCCAACGTCTCCAGATGTTGGCTGTAAAATCAAAATCTGGAGATTTGGACTCCAGACAAACAAAGGAGCTTCCATGTTAAAAGTTGGATATATAGGATTAGGACTGATGGGCAAGCCGATGGCTCGCAACATCATGAAAGCCGGATTTCCCCTCGTGGTGCATAATCGGAGCCGCGCCGCAGTGGACGAATTGGTGGCCGAAGGAGCGACTGCCGCTTGGACGCCTGCTGAGGTCGCCCGCCAAGTGGACATCGTGCTGACCAACCTGCCCGACTCTCCTGACGTGGAGAAAGTGGCGTTGGGCGAAGACGGCGTTATCGAAGGCGCTCACGAAGGCTTGATCTTCATCGACAACTCGACTATCAAACCCGCCACCGCCCGCAAAATTGCATCTGCGCTGGCAGAAAAAGGCGTCTCAGCCCTCGACGCCCCCGTCAGCGGCGGGGATATCGGCGCCATCAAGGGCATCCTGACCATCATGCTCGGCGGCGAACAGGCTGCGCTCGACAAAGCGATGCCCGTTCTCGAAGCGATGGGCAAAAGCATCACGCTCGTCGGCAATGCGGGGGCCGGGCAAATTGCGAAAGTTTGTAATCAGATCATGGTCGGGGCACAAATGGTTGGCATGTCAGAATTGCTCCTCGTCGCCCAGAAAGCGGGCGCTGATCCGCAGAAGGTCGTCCAAGCCATCAAAGGCGGTGCTGCCCAATGCTGGGCCTTGGACGTCAAACCACCCCGCCTTTTCGATGGCAACCGTGAACCTGGCTTCAAAGCCTATATGCAGGCAAAAGATTTAAATATCGTGCTGGATACGGCGCGTGAATATGGTGTTCCCGTTCCTGGCACCTCGGCAAACACCCAACTCTTCAGCGCAATGCTCGAAATGGGCATGGGCGATTTGGATAACTCGGCCGTGATTGGTGTTGTTGAAGCGCTGGCCGGGGAAAAACTCAAAACAGACTAATGCCGTAAGGGCGACCCTATAGGCTTGAAAGAGAAATCGTTTTACAAGCTAAAAGAAATCTTTTCGCAAAGCTTTTTCTTTTCAGCAAAACGGGTCGCCCCTACGATAGAATTTGTGACGAGTGAAAATCACTCGTCACTCACCACTTATCATACCCATGAAAAAACTCCCCCTCTTCCGAGACATCCTCCTCATCACCCTCGGCTCACTCATTCAGGCCGTGGGGTTGCGCCTTTTTCTCATCCCTGCGGACCTTGCTAGCGGCGGCGTAAGCGGGATCGCCCAGCTCATCAACCATTACACAGATTGGCAGATCGGTTTGATGGTGCTTATTGGCAACATCCCCCTTTTTCTGCTTGGCTGGCGTTTTCTTGGCGGACGCAAATTCATCATCCGCACTGCGCTTGCCGTTGCAACCTTCTCCTTCTTCATTGATGCGCTGACCTATTTTCTCCCCGCCGAAGGCATCACAGACGATATTCTGCTCAACTCGCTCTATGGCGCACTTGTTTGTGGCATCGGCTTTGGGATCGTCTATCGTGGGCAGGGCACGAGCGGCGGGAGCGATATTCTGGCGCGCATACTCAACCAGTGGCGCGGAATTCCCATCACGCAGAGCTATATGATCGTAGATTCAGCCGTCATTATCGCGGCAGGCTTCATCTTCGGTTGGAAAGAAGCTCTATATGCCCTCATCACGCTCTATGTCAGTGGCATTGTCACAGAAACGGCATCGCAAGGGGCAAAGGTTGTCCGCACGGCACTGATTATTACAGCCGAACCCCAAGCCGTTTCCCAGAAGATCTTCGAGACCCTCGACCGCGGCGTGACCCTGCTCTCTGGCAAAGGTGCGTATACCGGCGCAGAGCGCACCGTTCTCTACTGCGTCGTCACCCGCACCGAAACCATGCGCCTGAAACGAATTGTGAACGAGATCGACCAGCACGCCTTCATGGTCATCGGGCAGGCACACGAAGCCCTCGGTGAGGGTTTTGCGCCATTGGATAAAGAATAATAGATTATGTCATTGCGAGGACGGCTTTGTCGTCCGAAGCAATCTCCCCCACAGTTAGGGAGACTGCTTCGCAAAAAGACGCTCGCAGCGACAGGTAAATAATATGCTCCCAAACTTCCTCATCATCGGTTCCCAAAAAGCAGGGACAACATCTCTTTACCACGTTCTCAAACAGCATCCGCAGATATTCATGTCGGATACGAAAGAGATCAACTTCTTCTTTAAGGATGACGAATACGCCCGTGGCCCCGAGCATTATGCCCGTCATTTTTCGGATGCCGCCAATCAGCTTGGTCGGGGAGAAGCCTCCCCCGGCTATATCTGCCACCCCGAAGCCCCTGCCCGCATCCACGCTTTGTTACCGGATGTGAAACTCATCCTGACTGTGCGGAACCCCATCAAACGTGCTATCTCCCAATACTGGGATAACCGCCGTCATCTCAACGAGCCATTACCCTTTGCCCAAGCCCTCGATGCCTATCTCAGCGACGAATACCATCCCGACCAGATCGGCTATTTCAGCCGAGGGGTTTATATGCGCTATATTTGGCGTTATCTTGAACTATTCCCTCGTGAGAATTTGCTCGTTCTCCCCTTTGAAGAGATGATCTCAAACCCCGAAGACTTCTATCGCCGAATCTTCGCCTTCCTCGGCGTGGACGAGAGCTTCAACAGCGAAGATTTCGACGAAGCCTTTAATCCCACCGAAGTCTGGAAAAACCCCTTCTACCAGATGCTCATTCGTCGTCCACGCTACCAAAAGAAAGTCCCTGCCAAATTACGCCGACTCTTTTATTGGGGTAAGAAGATGCGCTTCTCCGCGCCGCCCATTGATGAGGAAAGCCGTCAGAGACTAAAAGATTTTTACAGACCGTGGAATGATAAACTGCGCGAATTTTTGGGTGTAGAACTTGCCTCTTGGGGGCAAGCAAGCCCAAAACACGAGCGTCGCGGAGAATCCTGAAATCTGCAAAAAATTGCTTGACCCTATATCTAAAGTAGATTAGAATACGTTTCGCTAAACGCCTTCGTAGCTCAGTGGATTAGAGCGCTTGCTTGCGGAGCAATAGGTCGCAGGTTCGAGTCCTGCCGAGGGCACTGACGAAGAAGCGGGAAATCTCCGCTTCTTTTTTGTTAATTTTGGGAAGGTGGAAGATGAGCAAAAAACAGATTTTATTGACAAATGATGATGGGATCCAATCTCCCGGTTTATGGGCTGCTGCTGAGGCTTTATCTGAAATTGGATTCGTGACCGTGGCTGCGCCGCGTGACCAATCTTCGGCAATGGGGCGCTCGATGCCGATCACTTCGGATGGGACTATCACAAAAGAGATCGTGCATGTAAATGGGCAGGACTGGAGGGTTTATGCAGTGGGCGGCAGCCCTGCACAGTCAGTGCAACATGCAATTTTACGCATCCTGGATAAAAAGCCGGATTTGGTAGTTTCTGGCATTAATTATGGGGAGAATCTTGCTCTTGGAGTTGGTGTGTCAGGGACAGTAGGCGCAGCAATGGAAGGGGCATCTTTTGGGTGCCCAGCTTTGGCAATTTCGGTGGAGACTGATAAAGAGCATCATCTTTCTTATTCGAATGATGTTGATTTTTCAAGCGCAGCCTATTTTACAGCTTTGTTTGCTCGGAAATTATTAGAGAAAAAGTTCCCCGCTCAGGTTCAGTTGATTAAGGTAGATGTGCCACGAGAAGCAAGGCCAGATACGCCTTGGAGAATGTCGCGTTTAAGCCCTAATCCCTATTACATTCCGAGCGTAGGGGAGGAAGATATTTGGGATAAACCACATGTGCTGGATTATCATGTTGGTGCAAATTGGGATATCGAACCTGATGATACAGATGTGTATGTGATGCACAAGAGGCGGGAGGTAGCTGTGACGCCGTTGACTTTAGATTTTACTTCGCGCGTGAAACTAGAAGCATTTGATAGTTTTTTGAGAGAGTAAAGGGTTGAGTTTTCAGAGTAATAAAAAGTGTTGAAAAAAGCTTACACACAAAAATGAGTTATGGGGTACACTACCCCTGCTTGATTAACAGAAGTTCTAACGCAAGAGTAAGATTTTGATTTGGAACCCATGCTTGACCCGGCGACATACTAATTTATGAAAGGAGTTTCAAATCATGTCTGAAAAAGAACAAGGTACAGTTAAATGGTTCAATGGTAGCAAGGGCTACGGTTTCATTGAGCGTGCTTCAGGTGACGATGTTTTCGTCCACTTCAATGCTATCGTTGGCGATGGCTACAAAAATCTGGAAGAAGGACAACGCGTAGAGTTTTCTGTCACGCAAGGTCAAAAAGGCCTGCAAGCAGAAGATGTAGTTGTGATCTAAAAAGATTTTAGAATAACACCTAAAAAGCGAGACGGCGAAAGTTGCTGTCTCGCTTTTTTCTTAATTCCCTTATTTCATCCAAATAATCTCTTAAAGCCCGGATATGGGATTAGCGGGATCACCTCAAAGCTTATCAATCCCTCCTGCACCAGCGGCAAGCTTCCTAATAGTTGATGCGCTTCCTCTGAATCGGCACATTCCAAGATCAGTATGGCTTCGTTCTTCTCTTGTCGGAAATAGAGCTCACGAATATAGCCACCCTGATACAGTTCCCAAACGCGAGTAGCCTCAGCTTTGAAATGGGAAATAAAATCTTCAGGCTGGGTGCCCGGAACTTCTTTTTCGATGGCAAGAATTTTCATAAACACTCCTCTAAGGTATTAGCTCTTCTATGCCTTAGTTAATTCAGTATAGCATCTTCATTGCCGCGGAAGTAATTTCCTTCAATAGCTTAATCTTCTACGGGTATTCTGATAAAACACACAACTTGTCTGACAACTTGTTGACATCCTCCCCGAAATTTGTTAAACTATAATAAGTTGTCAGACAACTAAACATCTCCAAATAATCAGACAAAAAGACAAAAAATATGGCCACTCTTCTCGTAAAAAATGCTACGGTTTTAGTCACAATGGATAATCACCAGCGCGAAATCGTTTCCGGTGGTCTTTTTATTCGTGATGGTTTTATTGAGCAAGTCGGCACAACTGAAGAACTCCCCAAAACAGCCGATGAAGTTCTTGATCTCAGCGGGCATGTCCTTCTGCCTGGGTTGGTCAATACCCATCATCACTTTTACCAAACCCTTACTCGCGCTGTCCCTGCTGCGCAGGATGCGAATCTCTTTAACTGGCTCAAAACCCTCTACCCCATTTGGGCAGGCTTGCAGCCGGATGATATTTACATTTCTACGCAGACAGCTTTGGCAGAATTAGCTTTTTCAGGCTGTACCACGGCATCCGATCATCTCTATCTTTTCCCCAACGGTAGTAAATTGGATGATCAAATTGCTGCTGCCCTTGAAATTGGTGTGCGGCTCCATGCATCTCGCGGTTCTATGAGCTTGAGCGAAAAAGATGGTGGACTTCCACCTGATTCCGTTGTGGATACAGAAGAAGCCATCCTGAAAGATTCTCAGCGCCTGATCGAGCGTTATCACGATGCCAAACCCGGCTCAATGACGCAGGTCGTTCTCGCCCCCTGCTCCCCCTTCAGCGTGACATCTGAACTGATGAAGCAATCCGCGATTTTGGCGCGAGAATACGGTGTACAACTGCATACACACCTTGCTGAAACCGAAGACGAAGAACAATTCTGTCTCGAAATGTTCGGTCATCGCCCTGTAGATTATATGGGTGAAGTTGGCTGGCTTGATGGCGATGTTTGGTTCGCGCACTCAGTCTATGTGAATGATAAAGAGATTGAAACCTATGCCAAACATAATTGTGGTGTCGCACATTGCCCCACATCCAATATGCGATTGGCATCCGGCATCGCCCCCATCAAAGAGATGCTCGCCGCTGGCGTAGACGTCGGTATTGGTGTCGATGGCTCTGCCTCCAACGATGGTTCTCATTTGCTCGGTGAAGCACGCCAGGCAATGTTGGTTGCTCGCGTCAAGGAAGGCATTACCGGTTTCTCTCTTTCCAGCGATAATCGAAAATTAATGACCGCTCGTGATGCGTTGCATCTCGCCACACGTGGAGGTACGGCCGTACTAGGTCGCAACGATATTGGCTCTCTTGAAGTCGGCAAATGTGCTGATTTCTTTGCTATTAAATTGAATACTCTGGATTATGCAGGCGCATTGCACGATCCCGTTGCCGCGACAATCTTCGCCCAACCCGTTAAAGCGAATCACACTGTTGTAAATGGAAAATTTGTTATCAAAGAAGGGCAGTTGGTGACGATAGAAGAGCGCAAGCTGGTTGAGAAACATAATAAAGCGGCGAAAAGGTTATTAGAAAAATAAATAATGAAAAATAAAGAAAACCAACTCATTACAGGTTTTTTTGTTGTTATATTTTTATTTGTTGTGATTCGAAACGCATGGATTTCAGATGATGCGTATATTTCTTTCAGAGCAATAGAAAATCTTGTTGCTGGCTATGGTTTTAATTTTAATCCTTTTGTGCGTGTGCAGGCTTTTACTCATCCACTTTGGGCATTATTGATATCGGCTATTTATTTTGTTCAAACCAGACTACTGGATTTAAGCAGAGATAATGGATTGTATATGTTAGTTATATTTCTCTCCATTTTTGTCTCTACGCTATCTATCTACATTGTTTTTAGTAAAACAAGCAAAATATATTCAAAATTAGTTTTTGGGATTGCAATAATTTCTTCAAAAGCTTTTATAGATTATTCGACTTCCGGGTTAGAAAACCCTCTAACTTACTTTTTATTAGCCGTTTTCTTTTTGATTTTCTTGAGTTCTAAAGAAAATCTTTTGGGATTAACGATAAGCGCAGCATTGATTGCGGTAAATCGCCAAGACACAATTTTGCTTGTTTTACCCGCTCTTGGATATCATTTTCTTACAGTTTCAAAGAGTTGGAAACCTAAAATTCGTGAACTTATTTTAGGTTTCTCACCTTTAATTCTTTGGGAGTTGTTTTCAATATTTTATTATGGTTTCCCTTTCCCAAATACAGCTTATGCGAAATTAAATACAGGTGTTCCAAAAGTTTCGCTAATTGGGCAAGGGATTGATTATTTTTTGAATTCCATAGCACTTGACCCTGTAACTTTATTACTTATTGCTTTTGCAGGCATTGCGGTTTTCATTGAAAAAGAGAGGAAGATGATGATCTCTTATATGGGCGTTCTTTTATATTTGGCCTATATTCTTTCTATCGGTGGTGATTTTATGTCAGGTAGATTTTTTGCCGCCCCCTTTTTCATCGCAATTATTTTGTTCTCAAGAATTTCTTTCTTTTCAGAGAAAATTTTTTTTGTCAGCCTTGCTATTATCCTTTTTTTTGTTGCTTATACTGATCATTCTCCAATAAAAACTATTGTAACTAGAAGGAATGTCGCAGTTAAAGTTGACCTCAATGGTATTGAAGACGAAAAAGCTGTTCATGAGAGCTTTTCCGGTCTGACCGAACATGGCATTCGCCATACCGCCGAATATGGGTCTGAGTATGCAGGCAAAAAATGGATATTTACAGAAAAAGAAAATGTTGAGATGTTTGGCATGCTTGGAAGACCTGCCTACGAACAAGGACCAAACACCTATGCGTATGATTTTCTTGCCTTATCAGATCCTCTGTTGGCAAGATTGCCAGCAAAGGACAAAGTGAATTGGAGAATTGGTCATTTTTGGCGCAAAATTCCCACTGGATATCATGAAACTTTGGAATCTGGAGAAATAAAAATTCAAGAATCAAACCTGGCGCTTTATTATGAAAAGCTTCATTATGTTATCTCAGCACCTCTTTGGGACAGCCAACGCTTT
>CAZOOX010000008.1:0-50564 GCA_964581545.1 uncultured Anaerolineaceae bacterium | reverse complement strand
ATGTCAACTTGACCGTTGAGTTGATTGTCCCCGTAGCTTTGGAGCAAGGCTCCAAATTCGCCATTCGCGAAGGTGGTCTCACCGTCGGCGCTGGCGTTATCACTAAACTACTCGACTAGTAGAAGGACGATCTCTAGCAGGATCGTAAAGAAAAGATATGTCTGGAAAAAGAGGCGTTCGCCCTGTTGTTACCCTAGCATGTGAAGAGTGCAAAGAGCGAAACTATACTACTGAAAAAAACCGTCGTAACGATCCTGGTCGCATTGAGCTAAAGAAACACTGCTCTCGCTGTCGCAAGCACACTTTGCACCGCGAAACCAAATAAAACCAGTGTCAATGTCAGGCAAATGCCTGACATTGACACCTTAGGCCAGTAGCTCAATTTGGCAGAGCAACGGTCTCCAAAACCGTAGGTTGTGGGTTCGATTCCTGCCTGGCCTGTCTAATAACGCCGTCATCCCGGCAATGGGTGTGTGACGGCGTTTTATCCGTCAATAGCAAGAAGGAGAAATCTTTTGGCCGCCAAGAAAACAACAGGCAAAAAGCAAAACGCAATACAGCGTTATGTTCGCGAAACTTCTGGAGAATTGCGCAAAGTTTCATGGCCCACCCGCCAAGAAGCAATGCACTTAACCCTTATCGTAATCATTACTATGATCTTTATGGGTATTTTCCTTAGCACCGTAAGCGGAGTTTCTAGCCGTTTACTGAATTTGCTCCTAGGTATCTAGAGCATATTAGAGGTCCCTCATGGATGTAAAGAACTCAGAAGATAATTTGGATATAGAAGCCAATGATGAAGAAAAGACTGAGGCATTAGACAATGCCCCAGCATCTTCCCCTTTAACAGATTCCGCCGAAACCACCGTGGATAATGGGCTTGCTTCTGACCAGAAAACATCCTCCCCTCTTGAAGATAAACTCCCTGAGGACGAAGAAGATCCATCCGATTGGTTTGTTGTTCATTGCTACTCAGGTTATGAGAACAAAGTTCGTCACAACCTGGAGCAACGCATAGAAACAATGGGCATGAAAGACATGATCTTTGATGTCATCATCCCCACCCAGGAAGAAGTTGAAGTAAAAGACGGCAAACGCCGCACCATAGAACGGCGAGTTTTCCCTGGTTATGTTTTGGTTAACCTGATTCTCACTGAAGAATCCTGGTTCGTCGTTCGCAACACCCCGGGCGTAACCGGATTTGTAGGCATGGGCAATTTACCCACTCCCCTACGCCCCGAAGAAGTTGCCCAGATCATCAAGCGTATGGAAGCAGATTCCCCGATGATCAATGTAACCTTCAAAGTAGGAGAACGCGTTCGCATTATTGACGGCCCATTCAACGATTTTCGTGGCGTTGTCAAAGATATCGACATGGACCGCACAAAAGTTCGCGTCATGGTCAGCTTCTTTGGTCGTGAAACCCCCGTTGAACTGGACTTTTTGCAAGTAGAAAAAGCATAAAATCATTAAACACCCAATAAGCAAATACTTATTGGATAAAAAAGTGGGAGGGCATAAATAAAATGCCCGTCAAAACCACAGAGGAGCAAAAATGGCAAAGAAATTTAAAGCAATCGTAAAGCTTCAGATCGAAGCAGGCAAAGCCAATCCGGCACCCCCGATCGGTCCCGCATTGGCCGGGCATGGCGTCAATATTATGGCGTTCTGCAAAGAATATAACGCTCGTACTTCGAGCCGCCCTGGTGAAATTCTTCCGGCGGAAATTACCGTTTTCACAGATGGTTCTTTTACCTTCGTCTTGAAAACCCCTCCGGCAGCGGAGCTTCTCCGCAAAGCCGCTGGTGTAGACAAAGGCTCCGGTGAACCAAATCGTGAAAAGGTTGGCTCTGTAACCCGTGATCAAGTTCGCGAAATTGCAGAAACAAAGATGAAAGACCTTAATGCGATCGATATTGAAGGCGCAATGTTACAAATTGAAGGAACAGCCCGCAGCATGGGCATTATCGTAAAATAATCATGGTGGGAGGGCAAAATCTTGCCCGTTTGCACCACGGAGGATAATTATGGCAAAGCATGGAAAAAAATACCGAGCCGCAGCAGAAAAAGTAGATAGAGATACCTTCTACGCTCCCGGCGATGCAATGAAACTTGCAGTAGAAACATCAACCACCAGCTTCGACTCAACCATCGAAGTTCACCTTCGCATGGGGCTAGATCCCCGCAAAGCGGATCAACAAGTCCGTGACACTGTCAATTTGCCGCATGGTTTGGGTAAAACTGTTCGCGTATTGGTCTTCGCTGCTGGTGAAGGAGCAACAATTGCCCGTGATGCAGGTGCAGATATCATCGCAGACGATGATGAAATGATGAAGAAAATTCAAGGTGGTTGGACCGAGTTTGATATCGCGATCGCCACACCTGATATGATGGGCAAAGCTGGCCGTTTGGGACGAGTACTCGGACCACGCAACTTGATGCCTAATCCTAAAGCAGGCACGGTTGTAAAAGCCGAAGATTTGCCAAAAGCTATCGACGAAGCAAAAGCCGGTCGCGTGGAATATCGTCTTGATAAGACAGCAAATATTCATGTTCCAATTGGTAAAGCCTCTTTTGGCGCAGAAAAACTATTGGACAACTTCACAGCACTCATGAACGCAGTTGTCAAATCTCGCCCTGCTGCTGCAAAAATTTATATCCAGCGCGTTACCGTCGCATCGACGATGGGGCCTGGCGTAAAAGTTGATGCAAATCAGGCACAATCCCTATAAAGTTAAGGATAATATTTATATCCTATAACCTACAAAACCTATCACTTCGCCGAAGAAAGCAGGTGTTCTTTACAAAGAACTTAATTCCCTGCCCAGACGAAGACTGAACGAAAGTTCTCCCCCACTGGGGAATAAAAGTCTTTGCCTGAGGATGTCGATAGGCAAAGATTTTTATATGAAAGGAGGTTCCATTGGCACTATCAAAGCAACGTAAAGAAGAAGTTCTGGCTCAATACAAAGAATGGATGAGCCAAAGCCAAGCCCTGATCCTTATGGATTATAAAGGTGCTTCTGTAACAGATATGGAAGAGGCTCGCGCCAAAGTTCGTGAAACTGGCGGAGAATTCCACGTCGTAAAAAATCGATTGGCAAAACTAGCACTAAAAGACAACGATCTTGATATCCCTGAAGGCTATCTTGAAAACAGTACAGCTATCGGTTTCGCCTTTGAAGATGTTGCATCAACAGCAAAAGCCTTGTCCGACACGGCAAAAGAAGTTGAAGCATTCCAATTCAAAGGTGGTTATATGGGTGCAGAAATTCTCAGTTCTGCACAAGTTACTGCGCTTGCAAAACTACCACCCTTACCTGTTTTGCGCGCACAACTTTTGGGTGTTTTACAAGCCCCGGCTGGCAAGTTGGTACGCACCCTCGCCGAACCCGCACGCGGGCTGGCTGCTGTAATCAAAGCACGATCTGAAGAATCTGCTGCTGCCTAAGTGGTAGCAAATCAAAAAAACAAATAGTTACCTAATAGGTAAAAGAAGGAGTTTTAAAATGGCTGCTGATCTCGAAAAAATTGTTGAAGAACTGAGCACACTCAGTGTTCTCGAAGCTGCTGAACTAGTTACATTGTTAGAAGAAAAATGGGGCGTCTCCGCTGCTGCCCCTGTTGCAGTTGCTGCCGCTGGCGGTGCTGTAGCTGAAGAAGCTGCTGAAGAAAAAACCGAATTTGATGTCGTCATCAAAGACGCTGGTCCCAAGAAAATTGATGTCATCAAGGCCATCCGCCAACTGACAAGCTTGGGTCTCAAAGAATCCAAAGAATTGGCTGAAACCGCTGGTTCCAAAATTCTTACACAAGTTGGTAAAGATGCTGCTGCTGACGCAAAAGAAAAACTTGAAGCTGCTGGCGCAGTAATTGAAGTTGCCTAGTTTCTCAACACTAAGCAGTAAATAAAAAAAGCGGCTCTTTTACAAGAGCCGCTTTTTTTTGTTTCTAAGCAAAGTAACTATATGACTGTTTTGTCAATTTGACGAATAACCATCACAACCTTACCTTTGATCTCCAAAGGCTCATCCTTATCAATATGAATAGGTTCCATTGTGGGATTAGCAGGCTGCAATCGATAGCCTTCACTCTCTTTATAAAAATACTTTAGTGTTGTTTCATCACGTTCAGGTAGCCATACCGCAACCATTTCTCCATTTTTCGCTTCACCGCCTGTTGACTTCATGACGACAATATCGCCATCATTGATCATCGCATCGATCATGGAGTCTCCATCAACTTCTAGTGCAAAAAGCTCATCAGTATCACTGCGACTGGGAAGTAACGACCGAGCGACATCTACAGAAGATTCGGCATCGAAATAAGTAAAATCAGAAGCAGGAACAGGAATCGGTTCGCCCGCGACAATTCGGCCTGCTACCGGTATCTTGAACATATCTCCAATAGGACTGGATTCCGTTAAACTTATCCCTCGAGAAATTTTTCGCTGCCTTTCGATCTTCCCCATCTTTTCAAGCTGGTCCAAATAATAATTAACAACAGAAGTTGATGAAATATCAGTTGCCTCGCCAATCTCTCGAATAGTGGGTGGAAACCCCTCTCTACTTTGATGTGATTCCAAGAATTTCAGAATCTTCTTATGTCTTTCACCAAGTCCTTTAGCTTTTCGTGCCATCATAACTGCCTCCAAAAGAAACATCGCTCATTTGTGCTATGAAATAATAACCGAACATGTGTTCTTCGTCAAGAGGTTTTTTTTCATATTTTCCAGTTTTTCTTTGCGCAAAGCTACTGGGTTGCAGTCTCGCAAGAAACAAAGCTATCAGCGCCACCATCTCCGAGACAAACATCGTTTCCAGGCCCTCCCAAGATAACATCATCTCCATCCCCTCCCGACAATCCAAAACAAAAAAACCAAAAACAGAAACCGTCATTTCCTCCGCCGCCAAGTATGCAGTCATCTCCGCCGCCAAGTATGCAGTCATCTCCGCCGCCACCGTCAATATAATCAGTATTTGGCGTCCCTAAGATTAGCTCATTCGCTCCTGTACCCATATAGGGATTTAAAAAATTACTTGATGTTACAACCAACACATCTGTTACCGTAATACCATTACATTCCACAGGTAATATTTCTTGGTAGTCAAGCGGATGAGTAGTATCTCCTGCTCTACTCTCTGAAACAATATTCGTAGCAGTCATTGCTGTAAATATGCCCATGACAACAAAAAAAGACAGAATAAGAAGCATCAAAGGCATCCAGCGGATTCTTCTAAGCCTATACATCTCTATCCTCTTCTGTGAAAATTTCTATGTCGCCTACCCCAACATCAATATCAGCTAAAAAAACACCTACTATATGCGGGTCAAACTGCTTTCCAGATTGTTCATTTAGATATTTTTTAGCATCATCTTCTGTCCACGCATCTCTATGAGGACGTTTTTGTTGTAAAGAACGCCATATATTCGCAATTGAAATTATTCTCGAACCAAGCGGAATTTCCTCACCCTTTAATCCTTCCGGATATCCACTTCCATCCCAACGCTCATGTTGATAATAAACGATTTCAGCAATAGGTCTTAGAAGCTCTGCTCCATCAAGTTGTTTTCGCGCATATGAAGGGTGGTTTCGGATCAACTCCAATTCTTTTTCTGTAAGCTTCTTCTTCTTTTGCAGGACTTCATCGGGAACATCCATCAAGCCAATTTTATGAAGATAAGCTGCCATTCGGATGTTCTCTAACTCACTACCGCGAACATTCATTCTTTTCGCTAATTTATAAGCCATTTCTGCAAGATAATCAGCTTCCCCTTCTTTATATAATTTGCGATCTACAGCTTTTGCCCATCCCTTAAGCGCATGTTCGTAAGCCAAAGACATATTTGTATTTCTGTTAAAACGTGGCAAGCGCCAAACTCGCTGCCTTTTTGGCTGTCGGTGTACATCTATCATATTTTGAGCGCTCTTATTTTCATCGGCTTCATAATGATATAGTTGTTCTGGTGTCTGGACAAAAAAATGATGTTTCTCTTGATCTGGCAAATGCAAGATAATTCGCTGATCTTGTTCAGCCAATGTGATCAAGGCCTCCAAGTTTGCCAAATTGCTGTACTGTTGCGTCTCTAATATTCGTACGTCCCGTGTCTCTACAAGGATATGTCCATGCCAAAGGCGAAGACGCTCAAGCTCGCTTTTTTCTGTATTTCGATACACATGGAAGAGAAGAAATAGTAGCCCTACCGTTGCTGGAATCCCTACCCCGAGTGAAATTCTGCGAGCAAGATAAACAGAAAGGTCCATTCCAAAAATTCCTAGCGAATTTTCTTCCAAAGATTGACGAGATAACACACTACTACTACTTGGCTGGAGAGCGCCCCCTTCGGATTCTGTTGCTTGTGAAAGCTGAACTTCAAGAGCATTGATCTCAAAATTCACAGTAGGGTTAAATTGCTCTTCAAAAGCTATGCCATCTAGTGTTCCTGAAACTCGTATATCATTTACAATAGAAAGTGAATATTGCCCTCTTTGAACTCCCGTTTCTCTTTCTAGAGTATCGATAAATCCTTGAATTTCATCTAGATCCAAACGTCCGCTGACTGTAAAAATCCTGTCAGAAAATGCAGTTTTCGGACTTAGAGCCAATGTTCGTTTCCATCCTGCATGGTCGCTAATTCGTGCAAATAGTTGATAATTACCGTTAATCTCGGCAGGATGTGCAGAAATAAATTTGAAAAATCTTCAAAATTCCTATCCCCGCCGCAAGCGGACGGGGTATTACGGAATTTTGCCCCTACGGGTACAGATTTTTCTTAATGCTCGGAACCCTCGTAGCAAGCTACGGGGTATTCAGAGAAGAATAAAAAGGTAGTCCATCGAAACAAAAAAAGAACCATTTAGTTGCCTGAAAATTGGTTCCCCTGGTTGTATCTGCTCAGAATCATAAATGCCAGCAGGGACGTCAGCTGTATAGCGGTAAACAGCCTGCTGCTGATAAGATAATGGAGTTGTGACTTCTATAAGTACAGGTCTTTGAAACGCAAAGATTCCTAAAATCAAAGAAAGAAAAGTTAAAATAGCGGCAAGAAAAATTTTTTCACCAATATTACTAGTTGACCGAGCCATTTTTTCACCTCTGTTATGGCGACTTTTTGAGGGAGGAAATAGTATTTTCATCCCCAAAAAGGAAAATACCAAAACTAGAATAGCAAATGCCCAAGGAGAGCGCAAAGCCAATAAAGTCTTCCCTATTTTTGGGATATGAATCCATAATTTCCCTATAATTTCTTCCTGAGAAGGTGCATAGGCATCAACCCAGCTATTATGATCTCCTTGAACCAGGAAGTTTCCATTCTCATTAAAAGCAATAATACGATGAAAGACCTGTCCAATATCTGGATGACTATATGCAACAGCATCTCCGATAGAATAATTTTGCTGATCGCGCACCAACACCAAATCACCACTGACAAACTTCGGCGACATGCTATTTCCAGACAAAATCACATAAGAGGTACTCCCACCAAATTGGGCCGGAGAAAACAAAAGCCATAGAGCGGTCGTAAGTACCAGAGCGCTTGCGGAGAGTATTTTATTTTTTGGGTTATTTGAGTACATTATGCAGTGGAAAAAGAAAAGCGCGGATGGTATCTACCACCCGCGCAAAAAAAATCTTCCTTACTTTCCCGTAATATTTCTTATTGCACAGCTACAACGCGCAAGAAAACAACGGAAAGGACAGATGGGTTGGTACTGAAATCACATGTCCAAGTGGCTCCAGAACCCGTACAATCTGTCCAGGCACTTGCAGGAGGGGTGGCACTATTATCGGTGGTAACCATAACTGTTGTTGCAGTAGTTGGGTCTAGTGTTAATGTAACGGTATCAACATCACTTGGATCAGTAGCATCCAAATTATACTTTACACTAACATCGTATCCACTAATTACCCCTGAATCACCATCACCAGCATTACCGGCATTGACGGTATTTGCTGCAGCAAAACCGTAAGCAACGGCAGAGAGAATAAGTGCGAGCAAAATGACAGTAGTCGTACGGAAACTAAATAAACGACGCATAAGAAAAACCTCCAAATAAATATTAAGTGCGTAATACTCCATGTATTACTTACTGACTTTATGTATCGCATTCTTATTGAAAAGAATTCTTCCTTAACAAAAGAGACCGCAGGAGCCTCCCTTGCGGTTTTGCGATTTCATAGATACCAGCCACTTATTTTGATGGAACCAGTCTATCATGCTTCAGATAGAAACTACCTTACAAAGGCATTACCTACACCTTGCACATTTGTTAACCTTTACAAAAACAGTCCGAAATATAGGAATATAACAAATCCCCAAATAGTCTGAATTGACTTTTTTCTTTGAAATCGGTACACTTGAAATGATTATAAAAACACGCCTTATTCTAGGAGAAGATATGAGCACACGATATCAACTTGTAATGCGCAATGGACCTAACCCCGGAGCAACTTACTCTCTCGATGCCGACCAAATGACAATCGGACGCGACCCCGGGAACACAATCCCCGTCAACGATCCTGAGATATCTCGTTATCATGTGCGAATGACAGCACAAGGCGGAAAAATCGTCATTGAAGACAACGGCTCAACAAACGGAACTTCTGTCAATGGGAAACGGATTTCAGGACCCCACGTTCTCAAACCTGGGGAAATGATCTCGCTCGGCGAAGATATTGTTTTCATGTTCGAAGCCCTTAACTTCGATCCCGATGCCACTGTTGTTTCCTCCTCCAGCCCATCTGCTGCACCTCGCCAACGCCCGGTAGCACCTCCACCCCCACCGCCTCAGGCTTATTCTGGGCAAGTTCCTGCTAGCCCAGTGCCCGTTTCCCCACCCCCAGCAGCATCGCAAACGGGAAAACGAGCAGCTCTGCCCGTTGCTGTAGGTGTTGGCATATTAGTCTTTATTTGTGCTTGTGGTGGCTTTTTCTGGTGGGTAGATGCCACTTATCGCTGGTGTACTTTCTTCCCCTTCATTGCGGGATGCGGATAAACCCAAATCCTTGCCCCCGCAGAGGCATCTCTGCGGGGGCTTTTTCTTTTTAGCTGTTATACAAAAGGAGCTCTCTATGACCGATCAAAACGAACCTAAAACCACAACTCTGGCAGAAACAAAAAGCTACATGCTCTGGAAAGCCGAAGAACCCGATGGGGAAACCACCTATCACCTTGAATTAAATAACGTCACGCTACATTTTTTTGAAGAAGAATGGAAAGAACTGCTCGAACTATTAGGCGCTCAAAAATAATCAATGAAAAACAGCATTGTTGATGTGCCAGGCATAGAAATTGGTCACGCTCAAAATGAAGATGCCCTAACCGGATGCACAGTCATTCTTGCTCGAAAAGGAGCTGTTGCGGGCGTAGATCAACGCGGAGGTGCGCCAGGCACACGTGAAACCGACTTGCTCAACCCCATCAACTTGGTCAGCAAAGTACACGCAATTCTGCTATCGGGCGGATCCGCTTTTGGGCTGGATGCAGCAACAGGCGTAATGCGCTATCTCGAAGAGAAAAAAATCGGCTTCGATGTAGGTGTGGCGCGCGTGCCCATTGTCCCTGCGGCTGTTTTATTTGATCTTGCAATTGGCAATGCGGATATTCGCCCAAACGCCAAAATGGGCTATCAAGCCGCAGCTTCCGCATCCGCAGAAAATACAGAAGTCGGCAATATAGGCGCAGGGACGGGCGCAACTGTCGGAAAGATTTTGGGGATGCAGAACGCAATGAAAGCTGGCCTTGGCACAGCCAGTATAGAGATCGGAGGCGGTGTTATCGTCGGAGCAGTAGTGGCAGTCAACGCCTTTGGAGACGTGATCAGCCCGCAGACAGGAGAGATTCTCGCTGGTGCACGCTCCGCTCAGTTTGGCCCTATTAAAATTGGTGAAAAGGGCGGTTTTGCCAATACACTTGAAGTTATGAAAACATTCACCGGACGCACTGAGATGAAAATAGCTACACATAGTAATACCGTCATTGGTGCAGTGGCAACCAACGCAAAACTGACCAAAGCTGAAGCAACAAAAGTTGCCCAAATGGCACAGGATGGCTTGGCACGCACCATTCGTCCTGCTCACACCATGCTGGATGGCGATACCATCTTTGCCCTTTCTACAGGCAATAAAAAAGCAGATGCCTCAACGCTGGGCGCCTTCGCCGCCGAAGCAATGGCACAAGCCATTTTGCGGGGAATAGAAGAAGCAGAATCAGCGGGTGGATTGCCCGGACTGAAATTCGAGTAAAATTACATCTATGTTATCCAAAAATTTTCGTATCATGCTCCTTTTAGGCTTGCTCGGCATTCTACTAACGGGATGCGGCTCATCAGCCCCTACCACGCCAACAGCTGCCGACCCAGCCCAACTCGTGGAAGATGCAATGGCAACTATCCAAGCTGAGTTCACACAAACGGCAGAAGCTATCCCCCCCACAGATTCTCCCACAGAGACACCTATTCCCAGCCCCACAGCGATTCGCACCCCACCTGCATTACCGGGGATGTATCAGTCATCCATCCTGCATCCACTTGATACACCGCGCAGCTACGTTGATGATCCTTGTACTTATCTAAACGCAAAATGGGATCCAAATAAAAGCGCACCGGGCACAGTGGTTATGGTTGTAATGATCCATAGCATCACAAATGGTATCGTTGACAAGCCAAACCAGATCAGCGCATTCGATATGAATCGCTTGTTGAATGATTTGCACGACCAAGGCTTTGAAGCCATCAACTCGGAGCAATTAGCGGGCTTTTTAGAAAGCAACGAGAAAATTCCTGCTCGCTCGGTTCTCCTGACTTCAGATGATCGGCATTATGCACAGTATTTCAATAACCATTTCCGTCCTTTTTACGAGGCATATGGTTGGACAGTGACAAATGGTTTTATTAGTCATCCAGATACATTACAAGTTATTTGGGATGAAAACGCAGCCTTAGCCGCCGAAGGATGGGTCGATTATCAGGCACATGGTGTCATCCATAACACACCGATGAGCGATAGCTCTAGCGATGCATATCTACTTGGTGAATTACAAGGTTCTATTACTGGCATTCAAGAGCATTATGGGAATACACCAATAGCGATCATTTGGCCCGGAGGGGGATTTGGAGTACGCCCGGTTACGACAGCACGTGATCTAGGCTATAGATTGGGTTTTACCACCAATCCACGCGGCCCGGTAATGTTCAATTGGGTTCCCCTAACTGACACAAGAGATGAGCAACGCCCTTATTTCCTCCCTGAGGGAGGCGTAAATGACCCGCTGATGACCTTGCCTCGCTACATAGACTTAAATGCCGGCGCACATATCGACGAAGTGCGTATCATAGGTAAAGAAGCCGCTGCCTTTGCAGAGCAAAATAAAGCTATAGAACTCGAGTATTACGATATCGTCTGTGCGCCAACTTTTGGCGCTATTCCGACGCTTGCGCCGTAAATAAAAAAATAATGTAGATGTGCATTGCATCTGAGAAGATCCGTTGCACATTGGTTCTGGCAAGATAAATTTGAGTTTGCAAACCCGACTTGCAAAAGTACCCTTTGGGTACGCACTGCCCAAGTGCAATGCAAGTCTGACAATCTTCTACAAAATAATTTTAGGATAGATACTTAGGAGAAAAAATGTCAACTGATTGTATTTTTTGCAAAATTATTGCCAAAGAAATTCCCGGCGAAATACTTTATGAAGATGAGCGAGTAATAGCCTTTAAGGATATTCAACCTGCTGCCCCTATTCACATTTTGATCGTGCCAATCAAGCATATTCCCTCGCTCAATGAGGCAACAGAAGAAGACGAAGCGCTACTAGGGCATATGCAATTAGTCGCTCAGAAACTGGCAGCAAAAGAGGGGATTGCTGAACGCGGTTACAGGCTGGTCCTCAACACAGGCATAGAAGGTGGCCAGGTGATCTTTCACATCCATTTACATTTAATGGGTGGAAAAAAACTCAAGACTCCCAGATACCTATAACAATTTGAAAGCAAAAGCCCCCGAAATTGACTGTCTTCGGGGGCTTTTCATATAAAAAGATCTTTTAGTTAGAAGCTACTTCACTATCTGTATCACTGGCATCGGCTTCTTCTGTCGGCGTTGATTCTGGCGCAGGACCCAGTTCCAAATCTACGCTCTCTTCCATACGAATTTGTCCGCGCAAGAAAGAGCCTTCTTCAGTAACAAAGGCAGTGGTCACCACATCGCCCCAGACGCGCCCGGTGGCTCTAATTTCCAATTTTTGGGTTGTGATATTACCACGCACCGCACCAGCCACAATAACCGTATTTGCGCGAATATTCTCGCAGGTCACGCGTCCTGTTTCACCAACCACGAGCATCCCGCGTAAGGCAATTTTCCCTTCAAAAGCCCCTTCAATGCGTACGCCGCCGCTGCCATCAAGATCGCCATGCCAAATGACACCGCTACCTAAGACAGAGGTGATCCGCTCAACAACGGGGATAGCTTCAGAGGTTTCAGGGGAAGATGGAGTTCGTTTAAACATATTTTTTCCGTATCCAAGATATTTATTTTAGAATTATGCGCCTATTTTATCATCTTCGCACTTTCCTGAACGATAATGGATAAAGGAATTTCCTATCTCAACTCCAACACTCTTTATTATGAAGAATTCAACTATAATCTAAAGCCTATGAATCGCCCTTCCCTCACTCGTTACGCGTGGCTTTCTATCGCCGCCGCCCTAACCACGATCGCTCTCAAAGCAGGTGCTTATCTGCTCACCGGCTCTGTTGGTTTACTCTCTGATGCCATCGAATCGGTCGTCAATCTGATCGCAGCAATCATGGCTCTGGCTATGCTAACTATTGCCGCTCGCCCCGAAGATGAGGGCCACACCTTTGGACACGGCAAAGCGGAATATTTCTCCAGCAATGCCGAGGGCGTGCTAATTCTTGTCGCTGCGGCCGGGATCGCAGTTACAGCCATTGAACGGATCTTCAATCCACGAGAGATTGAGCAGATCGGAGTAGGATTAGGTGTTTCGGTCGTTGCTACGCTGATCAATTTTCTTGTTGCCCGAATTTTGCATAAAGCGGGCAAAGAACACGGCTCAATCACCCTGGAAGCCGATTCACACCATTTGATGTCCGATGTTTGGACTTCGGTTGGCGTAGTCGCTGGCGTTGGGGCAGTTGGTCTTACCGGATGGACAATTCTTGACCCTCTCATCGCTTTAGTTGTTTCAGCAAATATTGCTTATACGGGGATTCAACTCATCCAGCGCTCGGTCGCAGGGCTAATGGATGCATCCCTCTCACAAGAAGAAATGCAAGCTGTGGAAGATGTTTTAACGAAATATCGCCAAAAATATGAGATCGATTTTCATGCATTACGCACGCGACAAGCAGGAGCGCGGCACTTTATCTCTGTGCATGTCCTCGTGCCTGGCGAGTGGACGGTGCATGACGCTCATCACATCGCAGAAGATATCGAAGGAGATATCCGCATGGTAGTGCAGAATTCAGTCGCTTTTACACATCTCGAACCGATAGATGATGAAATTTCTCATGACGATATTCCCTTGGATAGATTCTAGATATTATTCGTCGTTTCGCACTCTTCCCCTTAATTTTTTCACTTTCCCTCTGCGCTTTTTCGCATCCACACGCCTTTTGACGGATGCACGCGTCGGCTTGGTTTTGCGCCGCTTCTTCGGTGGGATGGATGCCCGCTCCAGCATTTCTTCGAGACGCGCCAGAGAATCAGCTTGATTCCGTTCCCGCGTGCGGAATTGGGAGGCTTCGATAATTAACTCCCCACTCTCTGTCATCTTCCTCCCCGCCAAACGAGTCAAACGCTCCCGCACGGCATCAGGGAGACGAGCAGCGTCCACATCAAACCGCAGCCGAACAGCGGTGCTGACTTTATTAACATTCTGCCCGCCCGGGCCGGATGCGCGGAAATATTCAAAGGAAATGGATTCTGGAGGGATATTCATCATCACGAATTATAAATCACTAATGAAGCGAATAAAAAAAAGAACTGCATTGCACGCGCCAGCGTGCGTTGCAGTTCGGTGTATTTCCATAGACTCGATGTGCAACGCATCTGCTAGATGCAATGCACATCTCTATTTTAACCCGCCAAATCTTCCCACTCAATGAGCATCGTATCCATCTCATCCTGCACTTGGGTATATTCTTCGCCGAGTTTTCGCAGGGTATCCGGATTTTTTGGCGGATTCTCCAGTTGCGCACTTAGTCTCGCCAAACGGGATTCGAGAGTTGCAACTTTATTCTCCACTTCCTGCAAGCGTGCGAGACGACGACGCTGCTCTTTTTGAGCGGGGTCTCGGCGGGATCTTCGGGGCGAGCCGGATGCTCCTTTAGCGGCATCAAGCTCAAAACGCGCGCGCTCCGCTTCCTTTTCCCGTTCTCGGCGCATTTGGGAGTATGTCCCTTTGTAAACGGACAAACGCGATTCGTTCATCCCGATTTCCCAAATTTGTGTAGCAAGAGCGTCGATCAAGTAGCGGTCGTGCGTGACGAGTAAAATCGTGCCTTTATAGGCATCCAGCACTTGCTGCATGATCTCTTGTGCGGGAATATCGAGATGATTGGTTGGCTCGTCGAGCAGGAGCAAATTTGTATCCTGCAAAGAGAGTATAGCGAGTGCCAAACGCCCACGTTCGCCGCCAGAAAGGGTGGAAACTTTTTTGAAAACATCGTCACCAGAGAAAAGAAATTTGCCAAGATATTCACGAATGCTGCCTGGCAGCATGGGCGAAACTTTTTCGATCTCTTCCATTAGGGTGTTTTTTTCTTCCAGCCCCTCGTGTGCCTGCGAGAAATAGCCGATCTCCAATGAAGCACCGAGTTTGACCTTGCCAGAAAAAGGCGGGATCTGCGCCAAAAGAGTGCGGATAAAAGTGGTTTTACCAGCACCGTTCGGCCCGATCAAGGCAGCACATTCACGGCGATGTAGTTCAAGATCAGGGGCGCTAAAAAGGGCCTTGTCGTAACCGATTTCCAGGTCTTTACTGCGGATGACCATTTCGCCAGAGCGTTTTTCCGCACGCAATTTCAAATGAAGTTGCGGCGGGCGATGGTCGGGCAAACGCAAAGAACGTACACGCCTTTCGGCTTCGTCGGGGCTGAGATCGCTGGTCGCCACATGAATATCCTGGCTGACAGCGCTCCATTTTCGGTTTAAAACAGCATCCATGCCGACCTGTTCTATGGCCTGAATAATGCGGCTTAAGCGGCGCAATTTACCCCGCGCCTGCGAAACCCGCTGCCCTTCAATATGTTTTTTGATGTACAAAGCTTCCTTGAGCAGCTTTTCCTTCTCTGCCTTAAAAACCTTCTGACGACGCTCCCAACGCTCTACGCGCTGCCCCACATAATGGCTGTAATTGCCCCTATAGGTTTCTACACCAGCTGCGGTCATCTCTAAAATACCATTAGCAGCATGGTCAAGAAAATAACGGTCATGCGAAACGATCAACACCGCCCCATCCCATTTACCGAGATAGGCTTCGAGCCATTCGACAGCGGCAATATCAAGGTGATTGGTCGGCTCATCAAGCAGAAGTACATCTGGCTCAGAAAGGAGCAATTTTGCAAGATAAGCCCGTGTGCGCTGTCCACCAGAAAGATGAGCAATGGGCATTTTAAATTCGGAATCGGCAAATCCCAGACCGGATAAAACCTGTCTCATGCGCGTCTCGTAGGTATACCCCCCACGAAGTTCAAACTCTGCCTGGATTTGCCCGTAACGCTCCAGAATTTGGCTTGATTCCCTTTCAGAAGCCATTTTTTCGGCGAGATCATTTATCTCGCTCTCCATCTTCCTTAAATCGGCAAATACCGCTAAACACTCATCCCACACCGTACTGTCAGATTGAAAATCCTTCGCCTGCGGCAAATAGCCTATGCGCAGCTTTTTGGCCCTCGTCACCCGCCCCTCAGAGGGTGATTCTTCGTCTATTAGAAGCCGCAACAAAGTCGTCTTCCCGACTCCATTGGGGCCAACAAGTGCAAGACGAGAGCCATGCTCGATAGTGAAATTAAGCCCGCTAAAAATATCAACGTGCCCGTAAGATTTAGTGAGGTTATTTGCGATGATGAGTGACATAACAGTATTCAGTATCCGGTGATCAGTGGTCAGTAGCCGCCCTATTATAGTTGAATGTTGGAAAGTGGAAAGTTGATCTTTAAAGAAAAACGAGCGACTTATGAAAATCACTCGTTCATCGTTCTACCAGTAGCAGTTTTTGAATTTTAGTGCAACTCAACACATTTCCTAGAAGGATAAGCTACGCCAGAAATAAGAGTATCGGACAGCTACATATCATCACAAGAAATATTAACCATACAATTTTTCCCATCATGCTTGGTTGCATATCTTCGATCAAATCTTCAACAGCTTGTTTTTCTTCGCCTTCTAAACTATCACGTAACTTCTTGAGTTCACTTTGTTGTCCACTCACAATTGCATAGTCAATGATGCCGAAAACCATGCTGACACCAGTGATAACGACTGCTATCAAAAATAAGAGAGGTCCGTACAGAAAGGTATTCATCAAATCATCGCCAAGAGCACTAGATGCTACGGCAACTATCAACCCTAAAATACCAGATATGATGCTGATAATGCCTGCAATTGTTATTTTCTTAACTGCAGTTGGGACAGACGAATTAGTTTTTTCTTGAATGTTTGTCATTTTGTTTTTCTCCTCCTAGTTGGATAAATAGAAGATCATCTTATTTGAAAAATTATACTTGAAGAAAAAACTCCGAAATCTTAAAGATTTCGGAGTTTTGCTTTTAGAGCTATTCCTGATCCTTTGGCACGTGCTCCTTCTTCTCTTTGCCCAATTCCAGTGAGCGCTGATACGCTGCCCAGATGGCACGAGAGATGGCGGTACGCACACCCGCTTTTTCGAGATAGTATAGGGCTTCGGCAGATGTGCCACCAGAAGATGTGACTTGATTCCGTAGCGCGGCGACATGCACATCGTTCTTTTCGTAGAAATTGACCGATCCACGCATCGTTTGCACGACCAATTTTTCTGAAATGCGACGGGGGAATCCCATATGAACGCCCGCATCGATCATGGCTTCCATGAACATAAAAATGTATGCAGGCCCCGTTCCTGATAGAGCAGTTGCCATATCCAGATAATACTCATCTTCTACAAAAACTTCTTCTCCCAGCGCAGTGAGAATTGTTTGTGCTTGCTCTTTTTGTTCATCAGAAACCGCATCAGACGCGACCCAAACCGTGATCCCCTCTCCGATCCGTGCCGGAGTATTCGGCATGGTGCGGATGACTTTATCATGCTCCAGTCCGGTGCTCATTTTCTCTATTGTCGCACCTGCAATAATAGATAAGACCAAAGCTTTTTCAGGAATCTTTCCTTTCAATTCTTCCAAAACCGGGCTTAATCGCTGTGGTTTGATGGAGAGGACGACCACATCTGCATCTTTAACGGCTGCGGCGTTATCCGTATAGGGTTGAATCCCATATTTCTCGCGCAGTTCCATGCCCCGGTCCACGCGCGTATCGCTGGCAAAAAGATTTTCAGGTTTTGCCAACTTTTCGCGCAGCAGACCAACGATCATCGCGCCAGCCATTGCTCCTGATCCAATAAATGCTATTTTTTGATTTGTCATCATTCTTTCCTTTATACGATTAACATGTGAATGGATAGGTGGTGACTTGATTGCGTCCATTCGCTTTTGAGTTATAGAGCGCCTGGTCAGCGCATTTTAGCAGATCTTCGCCGTTTTCAACATTATGGGGGAAGCACGCAACGCCTACCGAAATTTTTACCTGGAGCTTTTTGTCTTCATAGGGGATTTCAGCAGAAGAGAGGGCTTCACGCCAGGATTCAGCGCGTGCGTGTGCAATTTCTAACCCAACTTTTGGCATTAGGATCACAAACTCTTCGCCTCCGTATCGGCAGACAGTATCTCCACGGCGGGTATTCCTTAGAAGCAACACGCCTATATATTCCAGGACTTCGTCTCCGCATTTATGCCCGTATTCGTCGTTAAAAATCTTGAAGTGATCGACATCCATAATGATGGCTGAAAGCGGAAGGTTATCACGTTCGGCTCGAGCGATCTCTGTTTCAAGAACCTCTGCAAGGTAACGTCGATTGAAAAGTCCTGTAAGAGGATCGCGGATGGCTTGTTCTTTTAGTTGTGCTTGCAATTTTTCAATTTCAGCCAGCTTTGCTTTTAGTTCTTCATTGGCTTTTTGCAAATTATTTTCCATCCTGCGTTGCTTGGAGACATCATTCAATACAATAACGCGTCCATTTAGCTCACCATATTTATCTTTTACCGGTGAAACGGTCATCTCAACCATATGGTCTGGATCAGCAAAAAGATGGAAGAACTGCCCATCATCTTTGCCCTCATTATAACGAGCGAGAATATTTGGGTATTCTGAAAGAACTTCTTGCAGCTTTTTTTCAGCCATTTCTTCGATAGGGGTATTGAGCCAATATGCGGCAGCCTGATTGGCATCCAACACCCGATCATTTTCATTGACAACCAGTACCATCTCGACTATATGTTCGAGAATGATATGACGTGCAATGGGTGTCATTTCAAAGAGTTTTTGGCGAAAGATGGCCAAACTGATCAGAATGGCTGTAAGCGTGAACGAGATCGGCGTCAGATCAAATGAGACGGAGGTGGGGAACAGATTGCCGCCAGCATGGTAGAAAATGTTCAGGAGAACAGGAATGATCAATGCTGCTAAAAGGGTGAGGGCGCGCCTGCGATAAATATCTCGAAAGATGAAAAGATGACGCAAGAGGACACCAATCCCAATGGCGATCAAGGTATAGCTGTAGATCAGTTGAACATAATACCAAGTATTCCCCTCAACAGATAAGGGCCCCAGCGTTTCGCCTACCGGCATTATGCTGACATAATAAAGATGAAACCAGCGTTCTGAAAAAAGAAAGGTCAGTGTTATCGCCGGGACAATGAAGAAAAGCGCAAGAACTGCTTTATTAATCCACTTGTTTTGTTTTGCATAACTAAGCGTAAATAAAAACCACAGAACAGGCGTGGTAACAATACCGATATTTTCCAGTTTTAGCCAAAGCCGCTTTGCTTCTAGAGAGGGAGCCAAAGTGATCATGGCATAGAAAAAAGTCCACAACGCCAGAGAAATGAAGAGCCAATTCATGGTCTTGCTACCTGGTTTATCAATTCTATTAAGAATAAGCGCAGATGCAACCCCCACAGCTGCTAACGTATTAAATAATAATATCCCTGCAAAAACCACCCACTCCATAAACTGTCCCTTGGCATTCCCTTTCTAAAAAGTTAAGCTGTTTGATAATACCCTACATCAACAGAATAGACACGTCCTCGTTTGATAACTTTCTTAACAAGGTTTGTCCCGAATCGATAGCCGAGTTGACGATAATCTGGCACAGTGAGTAGGAGCATATCAGCTTGTTTCCCGATTTCAAGCGACCCTATTCTATCATCCCTGCGGATGGCGTAGGCTGCATTAATGGTAGAGGCGACAATTGCCTGTGCAGGTGTTAATTTCATTGATCGGCAAGCGAGGGCAAGGGAGAATTGCATCGATTCGTTCCAGGCAGTGCCGGGGTTACAATCGGTGGCAAGGGCGAGAATTACGCCCGCGTCGAGCATTTTTTGTGCGGGTGTATATTCGCAATGCGCCAAGCCGAAAGGCGTACAAGGCAATGAGACAGCGACTGTTTCTGAATTAGCGAGGGCGTCAATATCTTCGTCGGATGTGACAACGAGATGGTCTGCGGATGCTGCGCCTAATTCTGCCCCCAAACTTGCTCCGCCAAGATTATCGAATTCATCGGCGTGGATTTTGAGAGGAAAGCCTAGTCCCTTGGCTTTTTCGAGAATTTGACGTGATTGCGCCAAATCAAAAGCGCCGGTTTCGCAGAAAACATCTACGAAGGGTTTATTTTGTCTGCGCGGGGCGTGTGTTCCCCACCATTCACTAAGGATAGGCAGCATTGTCTCGGTGATGTGGTCGGTGTAGCCTTGTGGATCATCTTTATATTCGGGCGCAATGGCGTGCGCGCCCAAAAAAGTGATCGCAAGTTCAAGGGGGCCTTCGCGATCAAGGGTCAGGAGGGCTTTGAGCATCCGCAATTCAGTGGCAGTTTGCAGCCCATAGCCGGTTTTTACTTCAGCGGTGGTTGTTCCTGTAGAGAATACGCGCATTAAGCGTGAGCGCGTTTGGGACAAGAGCGATTCGAGTGATGCCTTTCGCGTATCCCGCACGGTTGATAAAATCCCGCCGCCAGCTTTGAGAATATCCAGATAATGTGCTCCCTCCAGACGCATCTCAAATTCTTTTGCGCGGTCACCGCCCCAAATGAGATGGGTGTGCGGGTCTACAAATCCCGGCATAAGGACGCTGCCCGAGGCATCGAGAGTGGGTTCGTCGGGATATTTTTCGCGCATCTCCGCTGTTGTGCCAATATCGTGGATTTTTTCTTCACGGATCAGGAGGGCGCCATCTTCGATAATACCGAGTTCGCCCAGAGCGCGCCCACGTTGGGGGCCGCCAGGGATGGTCAGGAGTTGGTTTGCAGAGTGAATTAGCATAATTGACCTTGTTCCATATTTGGGGCTGGCACAACACATTCGGCGCGGTCGTTGGCGGGGCTGTTGACCAGTGTGGATACGGCGTGGGCACCCATCTCGTTTGCGGGATAAGGGCGTAATAATGGCTGTAAGTCTGTGCGTGTTTTAGGGTCGAGCCATTGCCCATATGCCGAAGGCGGCAGGATGACAGGCATCCGTTTGTGGATTGGGGCAAGCACGTCATTTGGCTCTGTGGTAATAATGGCGCAGGTTTTTACAGCCGAGCCATCTGAATTTTCAAAATTAGACCAAAACCCGGCAAAAGCAAAAGGCTGGCGTGATTTCATAAAAATATAGTGCGGTGTTTTTACACCAGCCTTAGTCTGCCATTCATAAAAACCATCTGCCAATATCAGACAGCGTTTATATTTAAACGCACCCTTGAAAGAGGGTTTTTCAGCCAGAGTCTCGCCACGTGCGTTGATCAGTTTTCTGTCAAAGGCAGCATCTTTTGCCCAGCCAGGGACAAAGCCCCATAAAAAGAAGGTTGCCGCGTTCTGCCCATCGTTGGGAATCGCCAAAAGTGGTTGGCTCGGAGCAATGTTAAAACGCGGCGCGAAGCGCGGGGGGAAAGAGAAATTCGCAAAAGCGTCTTTCAGGTCAGCTGGGTTAACGGTTAGGGTAAATCGTCCGCACATAATTTGGAATGAAGAATGATGAATACGGAATGATGATTTTTTTCATCTTCCGTTCAATAATCAATTCAAGATTCGATAATCGCCATCACGCCGCGTGATACGTTGGGCATCAAGATACTCGAAGAATGCCAGCACATAACGACGGCTCGTGCTATAAAGGTCGCGCGCATCGGCGACTGTGATCTGTCCATGCTCCGCCAAATATCCACGCAGCAGCTCGAGAGCCTTTTCGTAATCGGATTTTCGGAAGACAACGTCCGGGGAGAGTTGAATAAGCTCTTCGAGAGCGAGCAAAGCATTGAAGATTTCTTCGCCAACTTCTTCGATAGATAATTTGACCGTCGGCGGGGAGAAGGGATTTGCATCGAATTGGCGCATCAGCCCCGAGATTTTAGCTTGCTCGGCGCTCCCAAAGGTGATGCTATGCCCCGGCAATTGGACGCTTCGATGCGTGTCGTCAACATCTTCTGTTTTGAGCAGGTTTTCGATCATGGCGTTAAAGAGTTTGGTCTGTACCTTCAACTTACTTTTCAACTCTTCTCGCGGAATACCGCGCCGCAGCGGGAAATTCTCATGATAGGCGCGCACCATATTCAGCGTGCGCTCTTTGAGCGAATCCCATTGTGTGGTAGCGATGACAAAAGAATCGGGAGGATAATCTTCTTTCTGATTTGGCGGTATTGTCAATGTGAAGAGTTTTCCTTCGGAAAATAGTTCTTCGATGGCTTCTTCTGCATCCATATCTTCAAGACGGGCATCGCGGATGAGATTCTTCAACAAGTCCGCGCCATTTGCCAACGAAGCTTCGTAGAGTACGTCTGCGGGTGAACCTTCGGCGAGAGATGTTAGTTTTTCGATGACACGCTCGTCGAAGCGTTTGTGGCGTCCGGCGGGCTGATGGTCTACGATGACGCCGCCGCCGAGGGTTTCAGCAGGAGATGGTCGGCGCAGGATATATCTGTCTCCACGCACCGTAATGATCGGGTCGCGGAGTTCTAGTTGGATCCACGCTTCTTCGCCGGGATTAAGTATTTCGGCACCAAGCAAGCGCAAGGTCGCGATCGTCTCGGAGGCGCCGACGAAGAGTTTTACTTCGGTGTTGTGTCTGATCGGGAGAGAGATATCATCCAAAAGACGGAAACGCGCGTCTAATCTGCGCGTGGTCTCATATTGCCCCGGCTTGATGACCACTTCCCCACGCTGCACGTCTTCAAGCGAAATCCCGGAGATATTGACGGCAGTGCGGCTACCAGGAACAGATATTTCTTCTTTTTTCTTGTGAGTTTGAAGCCCGCGCACGCGCCCCTTTTGCTCAGAGGGTAAAACCAGCACTTCATCGCCAATACTTAGATTTCCATCCGCAAGTGTGCCTGTGACGACCGTGCCAAAGCCTGCAATGCTAAAGGCGCGGTCAATGGGCAAACGCGGACGCCCGAGGTCAAGACGCGCCGGTTTTTCTTTGAGTAAATTAGCGAGGGTTTCGAGCAGATTTTCAAGCCCTGTGCCATCTTTTGCAGAAACGCGCACAAAAGGTGCATTTTCCAGCACCGTCCCTGCAAGACTTTCGCGGATGTCGCTCTCGACAAGGTCAAGCCATTCGGGGTCGGGCACAAGGTCGGTTTTGGTGAGGGCGATCATACCCGTGGGGATTTGGAGCAGGTCTAAAATAGCGAGATGTTCTTTGGTTTGGGTCATCACGCCTTCATCGGCGGCGATGACGAGAACAACAGCGTCAATGCCGCCCACGCCCGCGAGCATATTCCCGATAAAGTCGCGATGACCCGGCACATCTACAATGCCAATTTCTTCACCGTCGGGCAACGTGAGCCAGCCGAAGCCAAGCTCGATGGTCATCTCACGCTCTTGTTCTTCTTTCAGGCGATCAGGATGTGTGCCCGTGAGCGCAGAGATAAGGGTGGATTTGCCGTGATCTACATGTCCGGCGGTGCCGATTACGCGCATCTAGCTACTCTTCTTTTCATGTCCCATTACGCGCTCAGATGCAGTCAACCACTGATGTGCCCAATTCATCAATTCTTGCATCTGATTTTCTGTCAGGTCTGTAGTCTGATGGAGTTGGTCCTGCATCGTCTGGAAAGAATCGTCAAATTCTGTTAAACGATTTTCTATTTTCTCCATCGTCTTTTGCAGATTTCTCATGGTCTCGTCCTGAGAGAGGCCATAACCTGTCCAGCGTTTTTGGTCGTCAGCCTTAAATGTAACCCATTCCTGACGTAAACGATCTTCAGCAAGACGCTGCATCTCAACGATCTCGTGAACACGACGTTCGATCTTCTGGCTAATTTCTGCGTAAGTTTCTTCTGCTTTCTTCGCAGCACGGGTAGCATCACTAACTGTTTGTAACTCTGTTTCAAGTAAGTCTGTTTTCTCGTTGAATTTATCCGCTTCTTCTATCCATTCTTTCCAGGAACGTTCACGATCTATTTGTTCAACTGAGAACTTCTCAAAAAATTCATTTTGTTCTTGTTTTCTTTTATGCTCATTTGCCAAAACATCAGCAATTCTCGTATCAATATTCTTTAGGTTATCCGCATTGAGTTGTCTTTTATCTCGTTCTTCATCTAAGCGCTTACGCAAAGCAACGATCTCACCCTGTGTATCGGTCAATCTCTTGATATCCTGACGGCGATTATCCTCGTATAACTCTTGGGAATATTTCAAATCTTTATTACTTTTTAGAACTTCGCTAAACTCGGCCTTGATCTCTGTAAGGGCCGCATTTAGACGTACATCATCGTTTTCGCGAGCTTTAAGATCACGGCGAATTTTAGCGAGGTCAGTCTTGCTACGAATATCGGTAATCGCCTCGTTGATCTGACTGAATTCATCCTGAAAACGCTTGGTCGATTCTTTTTCTCGCCTTTTCGCATTTTTCTCCAGTTTTGTAAAGGTGTCGTTCATTTCTTCACGCTGCTGTGCTAAAAATGCGTCAAACTGCTCTACTCTGGCAGCCAAAGAGCTATATGACTCCATTGCTTTTGATAGAGGCTCTACTTTTTCTGTTAGAGAATCGATTTTCGCGGTCAATACAGCAATATGCTCAACTTGCGCAGCAATTGTCGCTTTGTCTTTGCGGCGCTCGTCGTCCAGCCAATCTAATTGTTTAATAATCTGTTCAAATTCCATCGTGCCTCCAAAAGAGATTGTGGCAAATTATAGCACGCGGCTACCCCATTAGATGTGAAAAAGCAAAGGGTAATTTCGTCAATAGCGGGGCCATAAGTTGAGGAAAAAGCCCCAAGATCAGGATAAAGAAAATACCAATGCCGATCAGGATATTTTGCAGCGGACTCCCACTTAGAGTCCAGTTTTCTTTTTCGGGGGACATTACCACGACAGCAAGAGTGCGGATCGCTCCTGTTAATAGGCTTGCTACCCCTACCGTAACCCAAAGAGCTGTGATTAGCGTTTTTTCTGCTACCCCACTCCAAGTAGCAAGGATCGGTGGGAATCCGGCCAATAAGGGTAGGCCCAATGTTGAGAAATGAGCAAAAACCAAGCCCATAACAATAATAGGATAGCGGTATATATCTCCCTGCCTTGCCCTGAACAATAAAGAGCCTTCTCGCAATGTCAAAACAGATAGGGAGAGAGACCAAATCAAAATTGCCAAAGACTGTGGAACCATGAGTAAAAAGAAAGCAGAAAGTTGGTAGTCCTGAAAAAGACTTAAAGCAAGTAATGAAAAACCGATATTAACAACAGTAGCATAGCCCATCATCCGCCCCAAATGACGTTGAAAGGCTGTCCAGATACCACCTGTGACGATCATCAGAGCACCAGCGGAGCGCAAAACAGTAGGAAGTTGATCGAATTCCCTGAGCCAGGCATAGCGATCTAAAAAGCCAAGCGCAAAGAAAAATGCTATGCTCGGCAGCAACCACAAAATAAAGCCCACAGCATAAGGGGAGGCTTCTTCCATGAGAAGGGGAATCCAGGTATAGAGGGGGAAAATAGCGAGCAAAAAAGCAAAGCCAAGCGCTAATAAGGTCGCAGCTTGCGTGAGGAGTTCAAGATCACCAGGATTTGATTCGACTCCGGCCATTAGCCAGCCCGAAAAAAGAAGAAAGGGCATCGCTAAAGTTTGGTAGATCAAAAAGCGAATAATGCCACGCCCGGGTTTTTGTTCAGGTGGAGAGAGTAAGGGAACTGATATCAAAATCGCAGTTTGAATGATAAGTGCCGCGTAAAGAAAAGGTTGAACAGATAGTGACGCGACCAATAATGCGATGATGTTCATCCCAATGGGGACGAGGCGACGAGCTATCCCTGCTGAACTAGCACCAAAAAACCAGAGTGCTGCTAATCCATAGATCAGTGTAAGGAGAGGTTGGTCTGCGGGAGAAATGATAATTTGCCGCCCTAAAATTTCAAGAGAATCCGCGAGTTTGAACGAAAGTGTTGCGCTAATACGAATGGGTGTATCTATAGGGAAAAACCACGCTAGCACAGCTAAAAAGAGAGCGATTATTCCTCCCAAAAATGAAGTGTCGTTTGCACGACGTGGAATCCAGAGAAGAGGAGAAAGAATTAGCGGTATCCCGATCCAGATAAGGGGGGCACTCATTATCTACTGCCTCCTGTCTCTTCTGTTCCCGCCAAAAGGAGATAAGAACCAACCAGAGCAAGACCAAGGTTAATAACTGCGAGTAATGCCGCAACAAGTGTGGCATTTTCAACGGCGGCATAGAGAATTTCAAAGCCTGCGAGGAGGGTGAGTAAACCTATCACGACGCGCAATGGTTGGGTGGTTAGGCCAAGCATGAGGACTCCCATAGTCATAAGGATCAAGCTGCCGGTTACTTCGGGTAATCCAATGCCAGGAAGGAGTTTTGGAATGCTGGGAGCGGCAGAAGCGACGAGGAGAAAGATCAGCATTGCAGCCAAAATGCGGAAGAATCTGCCCTGAGGCCAGGAATTATCATCTGGCGCGGAAACAAGTTTTGGGTCAAGAGCGGAGCGGGTAATCCCCAAAACAGTAGCAGACATCCATCCTGTTACTAATTTTACGGCTGCCATTGAAACTGTCCAATGAATTTGAGTCAACCAAAAAACAGCGATATATTGCGCAGCAAGGAGGGCTAAGATCCAACGCCAATCACGAGTAAGGAGAAGGGAGAGGGTGAGGGCAAATAAAAGTATCGTTGCGCCCCAAGAAATAATGGGTAAACTCATTAGCGAATTCCTTCTGCGATGAGCGAGGCGAAGAGAATGATGAAAAGAAGTGTCCAGATAATTCCGCCATCGCTTTCGAGGATATTGGTGATGAGCCTGCTTAGTCTACGAAGGAAATAATATAGGCTCCAAAAAAGAGCATATACACGTCCTTCTCTTGATTTTTCATCTGTATTTGGTTTGAGCCAGTGTGCTTCAAGCGGATTAAGAGAGCGGATGCGGGGCCTTAGCCAGACAAAGATAAGTGTTATTATGCTCGCGGCAATGCCAAGATACCATATACCTATCGCTCTCGCACCTTGCCAGCCCCAAATGCCCAGAAGAAAAAGGGAGAAAAAGATAATTCCAATGCCTAGAGGGTATATGAAGCGCGATAGCGAAGAGAAAGATTTGAAATCTGTTTTTTTAACTCGTTGAGCGTGGCGATAGTAGCCAGCAAGTAATAAAGCTTGGGCAGAGAGTAAGATAAGCCAATAAGCCCACCATAATGTATCTGCACTTTGCCAGCCTGTCGCGGTGAGGGTAAAGGGTAAAGTAGACATAGCAAGCAGGCTTAGTTGTAGGAGACGGTTAAGCCATTTATTCTGTAAAGAGGATAGAAAAAGCATCCCGCCGCCTAAGATAAGAGCAGTCCCCCACGCAACGCTTCCAACAGGATTTGCACGCAAGGTTGCGATAAGGGAAAGGGAGGCCATTCCCAAAAGCCAATAAGGGCGAGCGTCGAGGGTATCGGAGGTACGAAACCACATCCAGCTACTATATAAAGCCGTTAGCGAGATAACAACAAAAACATAGGGGATAAATGGCGATTGTAAACTTTCGTAAGGGATACGCGCCAGCAAGATCAGGCTAGATGCAGCGGAGGTCAGACGCAACATTGTCCCATAGCCACGCCTTAAGGCAGATTCTGTTCTAAAGGGCAAGTGCATGGGGAAAACACCCAGCCTTAATCCCGCTGCGATGAGCATATAAATCCCAGATTCTTTTGATGCAGAAATAAAATTAAGCGGCGTGCCCGCTGCGGTACTGACGAGACTTGCCCAAATGAGAAAACCAGAGCCAATGACCCGCATAGAGAAGGAAATCACAACTTTCTCTCGCAATTCCCTTTCTTGCACCGAGCCTAATAAAGTAAAGAGTTCTGCCAGGTCGATAGCCGTCCATGCCAAAACCAGCGCGAGGGGATTTTCAGCAAGTACTGCCAAGATCCCAATGCCACTGAGAGCAAGAGTTCCAGCCCATGCCGGAGAACTAGGGAAGTTTTCACGGGCAATTGCGGTAAGTAATGTCCCTAACCCTACCGTCACAAGGCTAAAAGCATAGGCCCAGGAAAGCTGATCAGCAAGAAAATCAGGAGAATTAGGGAAAAGAATTGCCGGCTGCCAAGCAGGCAGTGTAAATTCCAAAGGCATTTTAATTTGCCAAAAGAGAACACTGACCCAAGCAAAAAATACGCTTGTCACAGCTAATAACCAAGAATAGCGAAAATCCGGATTGAATAGGCGCAAAAGCAATAAAGCAAGTGCGCCTAAAAAAAGAAAGGAAAGTGTCGTTAAAATAAGCATAAGGATGCATCCAGGAATATTCCCTGAAATTTGAATTCTTCCTAAGTTGATTTTATAGAAGGCAATTTCTGGATGCCTACTATAGGGGTACAATACCGTACTTAAGATTGGTTTATTTTATCAGCTTTGCTGCTTTTTCTGCTGTAAAATCTCTTTATGAGCACAATCTCTATTCAATAGAATTTACCTAAAAAACACTATGAGTTCTATCATCTTTCTTTATTTATAAGTTTGAAGGCCACCTCGTGAAATCAAGAAAATTAACCATCTCTTTCAAAAAAATAAAAATCTTTGGGGGTCTAATTCTTTCTGCTTTCTCACTCCTTATAGTCTTCGCAATCGTTGAAAGCAGTCTTACTGCCAAAGCTGAAGCCGAAAAGCTCGCAGAGCAGATCGCCTCGCCAACACCCTTTTTGCCTGGAAATAGTGAAGAAATCGTATTTCCTAATAACGAGCCACAGCAACTATTGCCAGCAATGCCTCGTCCAACTGTCATCTATGAAGATGGCATCTACCCAACTGCATTGCCAGCAGCCCTCCCGACATTGGTAAATATTTCACCTTATTCCATACCGGAGGGAATCAATCCGCTAACAGGGCAATATCCTAGCTCCACAGACCTGCTCCAGAGAAGGCCCATCGCTAGCAAAATCGCACTTTTTCCGCGCTATGTTCGCCCCATGTCGGGCCTAAGCCTCTCAGATGTTGTCTACGAATACTATATAGAAGCGGGACTAACACGTTTTGTCGCCGTTTTTTATGGCAACGATGCCGACCAAGTCGGTCCCGTTCGTTCAGGGCGTTTCTTCGACGAACATGTTGCGCGCATGTATCAATCTTATCTGGTTTTTAAATACGCTGATCCACGCGTTTACGATTATCTCAAATCTACAAATATTAACAAGTTTCTCGTTGTGCCCGGCAGCACAGCTTGTCCACCATTCTTGATCGGCAAAAGCGATCGAGACACTTATAACAATATCTTCTTCAACACCACAAAATTTGCAGACTGCCTCGAGAAAAGAGAGCAAGACAATTCCCCGCCAGACTTACGTGCCGGTTATTTCAGCGTAACCCCACCTCCTTTCGCAGAGCCTGTTCTGAGCATTTACGCACGCTATTCCTTAGACAATTACCATTATTGGGGATACGATCCTACCACCCTTAGATACTATCGCCACCAGGAAACAAATAATATCCGCGAGGAGGGCAACACTCCCAATTATGCCCCACTCAGAGATGCTCTAACCGGACAGCAAGTTTCTGCCGATAATATTGTTTATCTTTTTGTGCCACATACATTCGAAAACGCATACCAGGAAGAAGATGAGGTCTATCATATTGATTTATTTGGATCGGGAAAAGCGTATCTCTTCCGTGATGGAATCGTGCTACCGGCATATTGGCAGCGAACCGAAACCGATCAACCTCTGCTTATCACCGACCTAAAAGGGATGCCCATCTCACTAAAACCGGGGCGTAGCTTTTACGAAGTACTCGGCGAAAATTCCACTTATATAGAAAAAAACGCCCAAGCCTTCTTCCAATTTGAAACACCGTAACAAGCATCTTATAGATTAGATGCCGCCTTAGCATAGTACAATAAACACTGTGCATTTTTAAGGAGAGACCATGAATCTTGACCCTACTTTCTTAAATAACCTAACTCTCGTTCTGACGGGATTTGGCGGTGCTTTCATCCTCGCGCTTTGGGTAAGTCTCGTTATCTGGACATACAGAGATATTCGCAATCGCTCACGAGATCAACTAATCCAAATCCTTGCAACCATTTTAGTGGCTTTGCTCAATATCCCCGGTGCATTGGTCTATCTTGTTTTGCGCCCCCCCTACACACTGGAAGATGAATACCAGCGCACCCTTGAAGAAGAAGCCCTACTTGCCACTATCGAAGATCAACTCCTCTGCCCGGGATGCGAACGCCGCGTCAAAGATAATTGGATGCTCTGCCCCAACTGCCAGACCAAATTAAAAAAGAATTGCCATGAATGCAACGCGCTCATGGAACTCCCCTGGAATATCTGCCCCTACTGCGGCACTCCCGAGCTTGGGATGCGTAAAGAAGGCCTAAGCATGGACGACGTTTTGCGAAATCTTGATACTGGCGAAAAAGAAGATAGTCCAGCAAACGAAGTCGAAAAGAATGCCGATGACGAGGCAATAGGATGAAGCTCGAAAAGATCACCATCTCCCATTTGCGAATGCCTCTTGTCTCCCATTTCGAGACCTCCTTTGGTCGGATTTTCGACCGCGACAGTATTCTCATCACGATCCATGCCGAAGGGCTGGTTGGCTATGGCGAATGCGCCGCAGACCGCGATCCCGGCTATGGCTATGAAACCTCGGGCACGGCTTGGCATATTCTTGAAGATTTCATTCTCCCATCCATTCAAGGGCAGGATGTGAAAGACGCAGCAGGTTTTTATCAATTGGTCGCCAATATCAAAGGACACCAAATGGCAAAAGCCGGGGTGGAGATGGCTGTCTGGGATTTAATTGGCAAAAAAGAAAAGAAATCCTTCCAAACACTCATTGGCGGAGAAAAACCCAAAGTGGATGTCGGTGTCTCCATCGGCTTGCAGGATACGCCCGATGATCTTCTGCGCGTCATCGAAAATTACCTCGAAGACGGCTATGGCCGTATCAAACTAAAGATCAAACCCGGGCGCGATGTGGGCGATGTCGCCGCCGCGCGAGCCGCTTTCCCAAATCTCAAATTACAGGTGGATGCGAACTCCGCCTACACGCTCGAAACGGCAAAAGCCCTTCAACCTTTAGATGATCTGAATCTGCTCCTGATCGAACAACCCCTCGCCGAAGACGATCTCTGGGATCATCATCTGTTGCAGCAGAAGTTTAAAACCCCACTTTGTCTTGATGAAACCATTATCTCAGCGCGGCATACACGCCAGGCCATCGAAATGGACGCTTGCCGCATCGTCAACATCAAAGCCGGGCGCGTAGGTGGAATCAGTGAAGCCCTCGCCATTCACGACCTTTGCTATACGGCGGATGTTCCCGTTTGGTGTGGTGGAATGCTGGAAACAGGCATCGGACGGGCGGCAAATCTTGCGCTGGCTTCGCTGCCTAACTTCCAACTCCCCGGCGATATTTCTGCAACAGACCGTTATTATGATGAAGACATCACCAACGAGCGCTTCACGCTCAACGCCGACAGCACCATTGATGTGCCAACAGGCATTGGGTTGGGTGTGACCATTAACGAAAATGCTGTAAAAAAGTTTATGCTGCGCGAATATAGTCTTTAGCGTAAAACCTATTGTATAAAAGAATTGATAGCGGCGGTTGAGTAGAATGACGGCATTATCGTCATTCGTATCGAAACCAAAGCGGCTTCCCAAAGCTCGCTCTGATTTCGATATGCTTCAGAACAAAAGTGCCCTTCTGAAGCTACTCAATCGCCGCTGGCATTATGATCTAACACAACAAATCCCCTCTGAGCTTCAAAAAAGAAATTATGCAAAAACAATTTATCATTTTCCTAATTATCGTCATCTTTCTCTCCGCCTGCGCGCCTGCAGAGCAAACGCCCATACCCACGGCGACACCATCTCCACTGCCAACGGCGACGGCCACCAACACTCCACGCCCTACCGCTTTGTGGATTGACGAGGCCGTGCCCGCCACCTTGCGCGAGATCGCTGAAGAGAGCGCTATCTCGCTGGTGAACGATGCCGACGATGCGACCATCCATTTGGGCTTGGGTGGCGCTGAAAATACATCTATCTGGATTTATGCGCTCGTTGCCCCCTTCCCGACGGTGCAAGATGGTGTCTCAAGCGAAGAACTAGAGTCTCTTTGGGTGGAAAAGAGCGACCAGAAGCTATGGATGGCAGAATCCACCAAAGCTGCGCTCACTGCTCTTTGGGGGCAGCCAAGTTCAAAACAGGTGCGAGTCGTCCCTTCCGACAAATTGTTGGATACGCTTTGGGAGAAGAAAGATGCCTGGGCGATCATCCCATTTGAAGAGATCCAACCGCGCTGGAAAGTGCTGACAATTGATGGGCAATCTCCCCTGCATAATGACTTTGTTGGGGACGAATATCCCCTGCAACTCTCTTTTGGCACCGATGCCCCCTCTGCGCTGGTTTTACCCGCGACCAATCGCGATCCGGAAAAGTTAACCGTAATGGTGCTGACAGGTGTGACCGCGCTGGTACGTGCGACCGCCTACACGATGGAGCGGAAGGGCATCACTTACCCCGCAGAAGATATCGGCGACTGGCTGCGCGATGCCGATATTACACATATCAGCAATGAAATTCCTTTTATGCCGACCTGCAAGCCGCCCACACCCGGACAGATCGGATTGCAATTTTGCAGCGACCCAAAATATATAGAATTACTCGAATTTGTCGGTACCGATGTCGTTGAATTGACGGGCAATCATTTTCAGGATTATGGCGCAGATGCAACCCTTTTCACGCTTGACCTATACAACGAAAAAGGGCTGCCTTATTATGGCGGCGGTAGAGATTTAGCAGACGCCAGCAAGGCGATCACGCTGGAGCATAATGGCAATAAATTTGCCTTTATCGGCTGCAATCCTGTCGGACCTGAATTCGCCTGGGCACGTGACGATGGCTGGCCCGGCGCAGCACCCTGTAATCATAAATTTATGGTCGCGGAAATCGAGAAATTGCGTGCAGAGGGCTATTTGCCCATCGCTACGATGCAATACCATGAATATTATTCGCCCGAAATTCGTCCCTGGCAGGAACGCGATTTTCGCCGACTGGCAGATGCCGGAGCCGTGGTCGTTAGCGGCAGTCAGGCACATTTTGCACAGGCAAAAGAGTTTTATGGTGATACCTTCATTGACTATGGGCTGGGCAATCTCTTTTTTGACCAAATGGATAACCCCGTTGTCGGCACACGCCGTGAGTTCATCGACCGTCATGTTTTTTACGATGGTGAATATATTGCCACAGAATTGCTCACCGCCATGCTCGTGGATTATGCCAAACCTATCCCGATGACAGAAGCCGAGCGCGCCGATTTCCTGAGCTATATTTTTGAAGCCAGCGGCTGGATGGAATACCCCGCTACGCCCACGCCCGAACCAACAATGACGCTCACGCCTATTGCCATGCCGCGCCCCTTTGCCACGCTGACTCCCCTGCCTTATTATGGCGGGCAGCATTAATCGCTGAAGCGATTCCTACAAGGTTTTCCTTGTTTAAGAGCCTCAGTCCTTACTATGAAAATTTACGACATCACCCTCCCTATTTCCCCAAATCTCCCTCTTTGGCCCGGCGACCCCGCCGTTGAGCTGGAATTGATCGCGTCCATGGATGATGGCGAAGATGCCAACGTCTCCCGTCTCGCAGTGGGCGTACATGTCGGCACCCACGTTGATGCCCCGCACCACTTTCTAAATAACGGGCGTACCGTTGAAAATCTTGATCTCGATATTTTGACAGGAAAAGCCTTCGTTCTTCACTTGGATGATGATGTGGATTCCATCACAGCCGATATTTTGGATGCGGCACCGATCCCGCCCTCAACCCGACGCTTGCTACTGCGCACAAAAAATTCTCACCAGTGGACATCCCAGCCCCGCAGCTTTGATCCAAGCTTTGTTGCCATCTCCTCCGATGGCGCGGAATGGGTCGTTGCTCACGGCATCCAACTCGTCGGCGTGGATTATCTCTCCGTCGCCCCCTTCGATGCCCCCGTCCCCACACATCACATCCTGCTCAAAGCCGGGATCATCCCGCTCGAAGGCTGCGACCTGAGCCAGGTCCCCCAAGGGGAATATGATCTCTACTGCCTACCGCTGAAACTTGTCGGCTCCGATGGCGCACCAGCAAGGACGATTTTGGTTGAAAGGTAGAAGGTTGAAGGTTTAAAGTTGGAAGCTTTGGGAGATAAAGATGAGTCAAAAAGAGTTTTCTCCAAATATAGAGATCATTCAAATAAGAGAAGAATATATAGAGAGCTATCATGCTTGTTTTGATAGTATCGCAAAAGAAAGAATCTATCTGGCACGTTTGGAAGCTCCCCCTCTGGAAGAAGTAGCTGAATATACCAAAAAGAATATTGCGAAAGGGAATATACACCTTGTCGCTCTGATTGATGATCGTGTTGTTGGATGGTGTGGGATCCCTCGCATGAAAAAGGAAGGCTTCAGGCATTGCGGTGTATTGGGGATGGGTGTCCATAAGAATTTTCGTGGTAAAGGGCTTGGAAAAAGTCTAATGAATACAGCCATCACAAAAGCGAAAGAGCAGGGTTTGGAGCGAATCGAGCTGGAGGTCTACAGCATCAACGCGGCTGCTGTTCATCTCTACAAGCAGGCGGGCTTTGAAGTAGAAGGTATCAAGAAAAAAGCACGCAAATTAGATGGGATTTATTCTGATAATTTATGTATGGCATTGTTTTTGTAGTGCAAAGGGGATGAATATGAAAAAAAAGAAACTCCGCCCGTGGAAAACGCTTTCGAGAGAAACGATCCTGAATCACAATAAATTCCTGTCTGTAGAAAAACATAAGATCCAACTCCCTGATGGGGAAATTATCGACGATTGGGCATGGGTTGAAATCCCCAGCGCGGCGATCGTGCTTGCCCAACGCGAAGATGGGAAATTTCTCGTCTTTCGGCAAACCAAATACGCCATCGAAGGCACGTCTCTCGCCCCCGTCGGCGGGATGATCGAAAAAGACGAAAACCCGCTTGAAGCTGGCAAACGCGAATTGCGCGAAGAGATGGGCTACGAATCAGATAATTGGGTTGAGCTGGGCAGCTATATCCTTGACCCCAATCGCGGCGTGGCGACGATGCATCTCTTTTTGGCCTTGGATGCAAAATACGTCGCCGAGCCAAATAGCGACGATCTCGAAGATCAGGAGTTGTTGGTATTGAGTAGGGAAGAATTAGAAGAAGCTTTGAAAGCTGGGGAATTCAAGATTATGGCGTGGGCGGCTGTTGTGTCGTTTGCGTTGGGGCACGTGAATAGAAATAAACCAGCATAATCAAAAACAGGAGCGCTCACATGCTCCTGTTTTTGGTTTTATGCACATTAGCGCATAGAAAGCAGGCGGTCTATTTTGGAACGTATGGCCATCTTTACCAATTCTGGCGTTTTGATCGTGCCTCGTTGGCGTGCCAAACGCAAAGTGTTTTCTACGTAGTTCTTTGGAATATAAGGCTGTTCATATTCTGGTTTGCGCTCCAGGTACATAGCCTCGGTTTCACAGGTAGTCACACATAAACCGCACCCAATGCAGCGTTCGCGCAAAACCTGGGCATGTCCGTTGACTTCAATGGCATCCATCTGGCAGCGATCAACACAAATTTCACAGGCAATGCAATTTTCTTCATCAACAAGAGCAAAATAGGGGCTGGAGACAAGTGTGCCCGGTTGCGGGTGTCGTTTAACATTCCGCAATACCCCACAGCAATCACCACAACAGAAACACATATACCCGGCATCTTTTGAATTAGCTGGTTGGATGACCAAGCCATGCTCGTCAGCCAAATCAAGCAGTTCCAGCGCTTGCGCCTTGTCGATCGGGCGTCCCATTCTATGGCGTTCGTAATAGTAAGTGCCACTTCCCATCACCAAACAAGTTTCGAGTGGCTTGTCACACCCCTCCCCTACCATTTGTTTTTCTTTACGGCAGATGCAATCTGCAACCACAAACCTTTTGTGTTCCCGGATCAGTTTTTCAGCCTGTTCATAGGCCATAATTTCAGCCGGATTTGGGATGCTCTCGCCAATGGGAATAGTGCGCAATTGGGGATTTTCTTTCCATTCTTCAGAGTTGAACAAATTGCGTTTAAAATATTCATCCACATCACGGACCAGATCTAAATTTAACCGATTGACCTGAAACTCCCAAATACCAACTATAAAGTGGAAGGCCATATATTCTGGTGATTTTCCGGGCTTGCGAATATCGTAAATCAAACCTTTAGATGCCATATTATCTAATACTTGTTGTGTTTCAACTACGTCTAAACCTGCTCGCCGTGCAATGACAGGGGCAGGTTCTGCGATCAAGTTTAGATGAACTGCAAGCTCAGCTTCTTCTGGAGTGAAAAGGTTTTTTAGAATTCTCAACTCAAGACCGTCTTCAGTAGCCGGAAAACCAAAGGGCAACTTGTCCAGATGTTGACCCAACTCTTTGTAGACATCCTCTTTCATACTTCCTCCTGTTGAAAAAAAGCGCGCAAAGAAATACTTTCTGCTATTCAGTATAGCAAATTTGATCGGTATGCCAAAGCTTTTTCGTTAGGTTTTAGAAAGAGAACTCAATAATATTCATTTTATAAGGCTAATATTTACTCTCTCCCCTTATCTCCAACAAGAATCCCCCATCCACCGTGATCACCTGCCCGCGGATTATTACCGCGAAGCCCTAAAATCTCTTAATATCTCATTCATTTTCTCTTTGAGATAAGGGATATCTTCCTGAGCCGTTATCCAGACTTTTTCAAGATCTACGCCGAAATAGTCATGGATGAGTTTATTATGCGAAGCAGAATACCCAGTAGCTTGCTACGGGGTTCCACGCTCTAGCAAAACCCGATCCGAAGGGGAAAAATTCCGTAATACCCCGTCAGCTTGCTGCGGGGATAGGAATTTTTAGGGTTTTGCAAATTTATTTCGCATACCTATGATGTCTGCCCAAGGGATTTCTGCATAAGTACTCTGTAAATCTTTGGAAACATGATTGGAAGCCTCGCCAATAATTTCCAGTTAACGTATCACCCCGTCTTGAATAAGGTTCTTTTTGAGAAAGACACTTTTCTCAACACCTTGCAGGTATTCTTCAATAAGCCCAATCGCATCTATAATATGGAGTAAATATACTTTGTCATCTTTCTTCATAGATCACCTGCATATTCCCCAAGATTTCATCTCGAAGATAAGGACTAATTGCTCCTTCCGTAAGCAGATCAACCTTTCTTCCCAAAGCGCTAGTCAGTTCACGCTCAAGGCGCACAAGCGCAAGCAATCCTGTTTTTTTACCAAATTTGACAAGAAGGTCAATATCACTATTTTCAGTGCTTTCACCTTTTGCCATAGAGCCAAAAACACTGACCATGGAAATCCCATTTTTACGACAAATCTCAATAAGTAGTTTTCTATCAAAAGGATATTCTTTCATACACAAGCTCCTGACTTTTATTGTACACGAAAAAGCATCTTCCTATCCTCTATTCTTTATTTCCAACAAAAATCCCCCATCCAGCGTGATCACCTGCCCGCGGATCATCGCCGCAGCGGGGCTGGCCAAAAAGCTGACCACGCCCGCGACTTCCTCGGGCGTAACCAAACGCCCCGCCGGGGTGGCTTTGGCTGTTTTCTCGATCAGGCTTTCTTCTTTGCGCATTGAATCAAAATGCTTGAGGGCATCCGTCTCGACCACGCCGGGGGAAACGGCATTCACCACGATATTCATCGGTGAAAATTCAACCGCCAAATAACGCGTTAAGGCATTCAAGGCCGCCTTGCTTGCCCCCACAACTACATATTCCGGCAAAACATAATCGGAGCCCGGGCTGGTGACGCTGACGATGCTCCCGCCGCCGCGTTTTTCCATCAGCGGGGCAGCACGTTGGGCGGCGAAAAGTAAGGCGCGGGCGTTGATATTCATCGTCCAATCCCAGCCGCGGGGCTTTTGCTGCATCACGGGGCGGTTATAGCCCGAAGCCGCATTGTGAACAAAAACATCCAGACCACCAAAGGTTGATTCGATTTCATCGAAGAGATGGGAAATATCGTCGAGGTTGCCCATATCCGCTTTGACGACGAGGGCGCGCCGACCCAGCTTTTCTATTTCTTTAGCGGTAGATTCTGCGGGTTTGCGATTGCGGAAGAAGTTGATGACCACATCCGCGCCGAGGGTTGCAAAATGCAAGGCGATTGCACGTCCGATCCCGCGCCCTGATCCTGTCACCAAGACAATTTTATTTTCAAAGGGGAGTTTAGTTATCATTGTTTATTCTCTGGATGAATCTGCGAGGCGAGCTTTATCCACCGAAGCAGTCTCATGAAATTATATATGAGACCGCTTCGTCGCAAAAGCATGCTTCTCGCGGAATCATCTCAATTCAATCTTCGGATACAAATCAAAATCCGCTATATTTTCCATGCCAAGGGCTTTCGCCTCTGCGATGGCAGCATCCAGATCATCGCGCAGCTTGGCCACGTTCACACCGCGGCAGGGTGAATCCCATTTTTTCAGCCATTTCTGGCTGCGCTCATAAACTTTAACAGCGCCACGCAAATTCTTTTGACACAGGTGATGATAAACCACCGCAGCCTGCAAAATACCACGATAAAGATCGCGTACAATCCCCTCTTCATCCCTCCAGGCATCTTCAAGGGCTTCATGCGCCAACCAGTATTGCCCGGCATTAAAACGCTCAATGCCCAAGCGCGCCAAAGGGTGCAAAATATCATCACAAGAGGAACTCATTCTTTGAGTATATCGCATCTCATAAGGTAAAATGCTCTTCATGGTCAAATTTTCTCAATACTTCTTTTTGTGGATCGGGGCAGCCAGCCTGGCATGGCAATTTTATGCTGCCGACGAAATTTCTCTCGCCCAAACATCTCTTGCTGCGGCACTACTCTGGACTTTTGGCTTGCTACAGCGATGGAAAAGGATTCCCCGCTTTGGCGCGATTCTCTTTGCCATTGGCGCGATTCTCGGCTTTTACCGTGAACTCCCCTTCGGCTGGATGCTGGCTACCGCCCTTTTCGCTTACTTATCGTATGACCTGAACAAATTTGCCCTCCGCCTGGATTTCGCCATGCGCGGAAAAGAAAATATAGCTTTGATCACGCGCGTTCATCTCAGCCGTGTTGCGCTGATGGTGCTGCTGGGGCTTTCCATTAGCAGCTATATGCTTTTTTCACAAGCTCAACTTGAGCTGACCTGGGGCCTTTTAATAGGGCTTCTTGTAATATGGTGGGGAATAGTGTTTATAAAGTACAAAAAGTGAAAACAACTATCTCTTTTTCATTCTGAGATCGTCACGTTGAAAACGTGACCTACACCTATTTTGATGAGTAGGTCACGCTTGTAGGGTGACGTTCATTAAATGCAATTTGAACAACTTATTTAATTCACCTTCCTAAGTCAACTTTTCCAGCCACGCCTTCGTCTCTTTAGGCGATTTAAAACGCAAGAGCTTCAAATGCTCATATTCTGGCAATGCCAAAAGCGCGGGATATTCTCTCTTGCGCCTCCAATAGGTTTTGAAAAGCCAATGAAAAAGAGATTCGTCTGACCAGAGTTTGAGATGGGGTAAAAATGGTTCGCGGTTCCCGTTCCAGATCACTTCCTGTGTGACAGCGCGGCGGATTGTCCGCGTGAACAAACGCCAAAAGTTGATGGCAAGAGAATAATCGAGCCAGATGATGATCTCGGCGCGTGCCCAGCTCAAATCGCGGGTGACACTGTAATTCCCATCCACTGCCCAAGCAGTTACAGCAATTGCTTTTTTAACACGTTCGCGCATCACTTCGGCGGGTGCTTCCTGCCAGCCCGGGTCCCAGTGCAGGGCATCCAACTCGATATGGGGAATCCCGAGTTTCTTTTCGATATTGCTTCCCAGCGTTGATTTTCCAGAGCCTGTTGTACCAACAATGACAATTCTTTTATAAGGGAATTTTTTATTTTTCATGCGGGAGAGTATAGCAGAGTTATGGGTATCTAAAAATGCTCCGGAAATTTGAAAAAGGATTTGGCTTTTTATATACTAAAAATAGGATTTTCTCTGCAAGGAAGTAAAGATGAATAGCCTACCCAAGTCTACTCGCTTTTGGTTCTGGGGAGCTATTCTGCTTGTAGGGGGCTTTCTGCTGACAGCAAACTGCGTGATCGGGGAATTATTCGTCATGCAGCTTAACGAAGACCGCACAGCAACATCCTTCGCTATTGATACGCAATGGAGAATGACCTACACAGAAGAAGCCAAACGATATAACTACAAAACAGCAACAGCCTGGCAAGCAACTGAAGATTCCAAACGCGCCACCGCTAAAGCTGATTGGCTTACTTTCGAAGCACAAATGCGAGGGTTAACAGAAACCGCCCAAGCACCCAAACCGCCGGTGATTACGGGCATCAGTTTTCCCAGTAAAATCCCTGGCAATAAATCTATCATGATCGGATTGCTTTACTTTACCGATGCAGATGGTGATATTCGCTATGTCACCTACGACGTCATCAGCGCGACCGATTTCGGCGGCGGGGTGGACGACTCGCCAAATCTCAATTCAGGGACATGGGATAATGGGTCAATCAAAATCTATCTATGGTGCGATGGTGAGCAGGATGTCATCTTGCGTGCAACGCTCCATGATTTTGCAGGAAACAAGAGCAATTCAATGAATTTCTCGTTTAGCTGTGAGTAAGCATGGCGAAACAAGAAAGGAGTAAAAAGTGTTGAGTACAAAAAAACTCTCCTGATCAGGAGAGTTTTTTGTATCTTTATCTATTTTTCGGTATTACATGACAGCCAGGATCGCGCCAAAGAGCAGCATATTAACCAGATGATTTCCGGCTTCTATGGCCCACACTTTCAGGCCGTGACCAGCAAATAGCTTATTAACCAGGTTTGTCGGGGCAATAAAACCCAGCCAGATCACAAAACCAGCCTGTAAACCAGCCGCGAGGGTATTGCTGCCCATTACGGTCAATAAAAGCGATACAAAAATAGCTTGGACAAATGAAGCAAGAACCGTAAGTCCCCAAGTCATTGCTCCAGCATTTTCCATATCTCCACTATCGTTCAAATCGCTCTCGGATTTACCGATACCTTTCCACCAAGCAGGGAAGAAAACTTTCGGGTGATACCAAATAAATCCACTAACCATACTTACGACAACACAGACAACAACGGCAAGCCAATTAATTGAAGAAAAATCCATTTGAAAACCTCCTACAAATAAAGTGGATTGGCACACCCAATCCTTTGTATTTTACACAACCCCAGAACATATATTCTAGTTACGATTAGGTCAATGATATACTAGGAAAACTGAATGACCAAGGAGCGACAATGACCCAAAATACAACTGTACTCGTCACTGGAGCTAGTGGATTTGTTGGAATTCACTGCGTGGCGGCTTTGTTAAAAGAAGGCTATCAAGTTCGTGGAACTGTACGCTCACTAGCGCGCGAAGCAGCTCTGCGAAAGACAATAGAAAAATTCGTCGATGCCAATGATCGCTTGACACTTGTCGAGGCTGATCTTCTCAAGGATGCAGGTTGGGATAAGGCCGTGCAAGGCTGCGATTATGTTTTACATGTCGCATCCCCCTTCCCCTTAGGAGAGCCAAAACATGAAGACGATCTGATCATCCCTGCCCGTGAAGGCACATTGCGCGTCTTAGGTGCCGCTGCCGAAAACAAGGTTAAGCGTGTAGTGCTAACTTCCTCGGTTGCAGCTATCGCATACGGGCATCCAAAAGAAAAAACTCAATTTAATGAAAATGATTGGTCAATGGCAGATAGCCCCACTATCGCTGCTTATTCAAAAAGTAAAACACTCGCCGAACGAGCCGCATGGGATTTTGTAAAAAGTCTGGATAATGGGATGGAATTAGCTACGATCAATCCCGGGCTGATCCTTGGTCCACTCCCCGATACCCACGCTCGGACTTCGGGCGTGCTCGTCCAGTCCCTAATGCTTTCTACAACCCCAGGTCTAGCGCGAATGCACTTCAACGCCGTGGATGTGCGAGATGTAGCAGCCGCCCACATCTCCGCAATGACAACGCCAGAAGCCGCCGGTCAGCGCTTTGTTTGCGTATCCGATTCATTCTGGATCAAGGATGTGGCCCTACTTTTGAAAGATGAATATGCAGAGAAAGGCTATAAAATCAAGACCAATGTTTTCCCCAACTGGATAGTACGCTTTGTCGCGATATTCAGCAAAGAAGCCCGCGCAACTGTGGATTCGCTAGATCGGGAATTATTTGTAGACAACTCTCGCATCAAGGAAGTACTGAACTGGAAACCACGCGATATGAAAGAGATGGTGCTCTCTATGGCAGAAAGCATGATCGAATTAGAGATGGTCTAAAAAACGGAAAAACGCTCCTTGAAAGGAGCGTTTTTTATTGGGTTGGAAACACTTACCAGATTGTTTCTACATCATATAAAACAATCAAATCGTCTTTAGTAATAAGCGGCAGAGACTCTAGCATACTCTGTGCAATTAGAAGCCGATCAAAAGGGTCAGCATGATGATTCGGCAGCTCATATACCTTTGTCGCATGACTAATTTCTATGGGAAGCGCCTGAAAACGGTGCAAATTCATGCGATTACTTATATATTGCATTGGCTCTTCAGGCAAAATCAATCGTCCCTTAGCCATTTTAATAGAGATCTCCCATGCACTCACAGCAGAGAGGTAAATCTCATTTCCCCCATCTGCGATGATCTCTTGCGCTTTCTCCGAGAGTTGGGCATCTCCTAAATTCCACCAAAGAAAGGTATGGGTATCAAGAAGATATTTCATAACTCAAACTCTGGCAGAGGGTCATCAAAATTAGCATTGATAATAATTTTGCCTTTATCAAGACCTGGTGTACGCGGTGCAGCACTTTCTTTCTCAAAAGGGAGTAAGCGCACAATAGGATTGCCTGATTTTGCAATAATAATTTCTTCACCACTCATCACGCGAGCAAGCAGCTTGGAAAAATGGGTCTTTGCTTCGTGGATATTGTATACAGTCATATTAAACCTCCATACTTATTATAGACTAAGCAATAGACTAAGTCAAACATTCACCAAGCATGCCTCACTAAAAGGAACAGTTACAAACCCAGCAACGAAGAGAGCATGCCAATTACAAGAATGACAATAATTGTAGCTACAAGTGCCCCGCACCCCCAGCCCATAGAAACTTTTCGGCTTTGTGCAGATGTAATGCCCGGCTCCAACCTGCGGATATGGCGGACAGCCTGCCAACCAGCAAACATCCCTGTTAGGAACCAGACCACGCCAACCAAAAGAAAGAAAACAAGCACAATAACCAGAATAAAAAGAATGGCTTCGCCGAGCGCGTTTCCGATCCCCGCACCCAGACATTCCCCAAAACCAAGTCCATCACAATTGACATCATTCCCCTGAACAGAAATTGCGCCAAGAGAAACCATGACCGCTGTGACAATACCAGAGACCACCATCCCCAATGGGCCGCTGATCGCCCAAATGCGGATAGTCGGCGACATATGCTTCCAGGAAATACTGGGCGCATTCGGGCGCAAAGCCAGCATCGTGAAAAGACCTGCAAATAAATTTGAAAAATCTTCAAAATTCCTATCCCCGCCGCAAGCGGACGGGGTATTACGGAATTTTGCCCCTACGGGTACAGATTTTTCTTAATGCTCGGAACCCTCGTAGCAAGCTACGGGGTATTCAGAGAAGAATAAACCGCCTACAAATCCACCGATCCCACCGCTAATGATAAGCACAAAAAGGGTGGCAAAAACTTCTCCTCCATCAGATTCGTTTTGACCGATCATCAAGCCCAATAAAAGCAGGCAGATAATGAACCAGAAAACTGTCCAGCCACCGCCCCAGGCAAAAGCCCAACTGGGAACTCTCCGAAAAACTTCGCCCAAGCCAACTTTCGTCTCACCACGCATAAAAGGCTTTTCATAACCTTCTACTTTCACGGCACCAACCGCGACCAAACCATCCACGAGTTCCTGAAAATTTTCTCTATAGCTGCCCATACGCAAATCGAGCGTTTGGATATCATGTATCAGTGTGGCAAATTCCCCCGTCCATTCTGCAGGGCGATATAAAACGGGAATAATCGGCTTCCCAAGTTCCAGCGCCTTATTCACCTCTTCACGCACATAGCGGGATTCGGCTGCATCGGGCGAGAGCACCAACACAAAAGCCTTGCATTCCCGAATTCCATCCATCATCTCATCATGCCAATTCTGCCCAACCTGAATCGCGGATTGGTCGAACCAAACGCCAGCAACCTGCGTATCCAGATCGGCAGCCAGACGGGTAACAAATTCCTGATCTCGACGGGAATAAGAGATGAAAATATCTTTATTCATATGGGGCTCCTTATGCAACCATTAAAGAAAGCGTATGAACATCATACCTTAAAAACAGCTTTTTTCAGGAATACAATTTTTATGCGATTGGTCTATAATACGAAGTAAAGCTATTAATCTGACACAATCTATCAAACTAAATTGGATATACAAGCAAAAGCAAATAAGAGGCTATTATGAACAAAAGAGAAGTTGTACTAAGTTTATTAGATCCTGATATCCCAACACCCTATATCCCCGCTGCTTTTTTCCTGCATTTTGACCCTCGCGATCACCGCGGGCAGGCAGCCGTTGATAAACATCTTGAATTCTTCAACTATACAGGCATGGATCTCGTCAAAATCCAATATGAAAACAACTTTCCCCATCGCCCCGATATCCTCACCCCCGCAGATTGGGGAAAAATGCCCTGCTACGGTGAAGAATTTTACGAAGACCAATGGACTATCGCCGAAAAACTGGTCGCAGAAGCAAAAAAAGATGCCGTGGTCATTATGACCTTATACTCACCATTCATGTGCGCGGAACAATCCATCAGTAGAGAGCTTCTTGCTCAGCATCTACGTGAAGATCGGGATAAAACAAAAAAGGGGATAGAAACGATCACCGAGAGTCTAATGCTTTTCGTAAAAGGCTGCATAGAACGCGGGATAGATGGCTTTTATCACTCCACACAGGGCGGGGAAACACATCGTTTTGAAGGCTCACCTATTTTTGATGAGTGCATTAAGCCCTACGACCTGGCACTGATGGATGAGATCAATGCGCAGTGCGATTTCAATATTCTCCACATCTGCGATTATCGTGGCGGCTATGCCGACTTCGCCCCCTTCCTCGATTACCCCGGTCAACTGGTCAGCACACCCCTAAAATGGGGAGAGAAAAATCTCGATCTCAAAGAAGTGTCCGAGATATTCAAGCGCCCCGTTATGGGCGGACTAGACCGACACGGCATCATCACCAAAAGCAGCAAAAATGAGATCGTCGCCGCAGTCAACGCCATCTGCGATGAAGCCCCCGAAAAGTTCATGCTCGGCGCAGATTGTACACTTCCTAGCGAGATAGATTGGGAGAATATCAAAACAGCGATTGACGCGGCGCATCAATACGAAAGGTAAAGAGAATCAAAAACTCTCCCGTGTGGGAGAGTTTTTGGGTAAACAATCTATGCTTGCCTTAAAATACCAAATCTTTATTACGCTTCTTCCAATTCACCTGCTTCTTTGAGCAGACGCAAAACTTCAGGGAATATCGTTTTGTAGATATTGCAATTTGGTGATTTTACATCATAACGTCCTGTAGCTCTATAACTTTCAAGGGGACATCCACCCGTGCACCAATATTTCCATTCACAATCTCGGCAGCCTCCTTTTTCTTCCACCGAAATATTCTGAATACTTGATTTATCTTCTCGAATAAATTTTCAGCAGAAGTGTCAGCGAGTGGCTTATTCATCTGCATTTGGCATTTTGAAACCTGCCCATGCTGATTGAAAACGAGATAGCTATCTCCGACAGAGCAAGTACGAAGATGCGGCGTAGATAAATTTGCGCGATCTACTAGGGCAGAAAGCAAACTTCTCTTGGGCAAATTATGCTCAATCACATTAAGAACCTATCCGAAAAATATTTTAGGATGCTCCCTGCGCCGTACCCAAAGGGCACGCGTCCTCGGCGCAGGAATATATGAGAGAGATCGCCGCCGCACTTCTGCGAGTATGCTGCGCGAGGGACGGCGGATAGAGCAATTTTAGGATAGGTACTAAATGCAGCTAATATCCCGTCTATAATTTTCTCTTCTTTCAACTTTAGATTTGTGTGTGAAACAGAGAAATCATTTTGTCTATAGAAATTCAAACTAAAAGGTAAATCTCGTGCTAGAACCCAATCAATTATCTCCGGCAATCCTTCAGCGTTACGTCCACTAACGGTAATGGAAATATCAGGGATCAACTTTCGACGTATCGGTCGATTACTCAATGTCCATCACCAAAGTGTGATCAACTAGGTCAATGCCTATGCTACGAACTTACCTGAAGCACCGACGCCGGAAGAAGTAGACGCAGTGGAGATGGACGAACTCTACACATTTATCGGCGAGAAAAAAACAGGATCTACCTGATCACCTTTGTAGATCGAAAAACACCCTGTATTCTTGGCCGGAGAGTGGATTATTCTCGTAGCGGCGCTATCATTCAAGATATTCTCTACCATTCAAAACAAGGATATTCTTATTACAGCGACCTTCACTCTGGATACCAAACTGTACTCTACTGGCCTGCTATTCACTATCCGATGTCGAACAAAAGCGAAACTTATTCAGTTGAGGGTGATAATGCTGAGCTACGTCATTACCTTGCTCGGTTAGCAAGAAAGTCTCGCTGTTTTTCCACATGTGAGAAAGCCCTGCGACGCGCCATCAAGCTCTTTGTCTTTTGCTTTCAATCGGAGACAACTGTACAAACAGAAATACCCGCAGTACCCGGCTCACTTAATTGATTTCATATAACCGCTATCTTAAACACTCCCCGTTTTGAAAGGCTTGCTTACATTCTCTTTTGTTTTGGTATACTCTCTCGGAGGCATTTTAACTAGATTCTGTTGACATTTGTGAGATAATAGCTGTATGTCAAACGCAACCCTTCGCACGGATCAATGGGAAAAGTTCTATGCTTTCCTGAAAAAGCATCCACGTGCCTATGCCGGAGAAAAAAGTGCTTGCCGTCTCTTTCTAGAAGACCCTGACATGGAAAATATCATCCTTGACAGCACAGTGGTGAGAGCGCATCCATGTGCGGCTGGGGCTTCAAAAAAAAGCTAAAGAACAAGCCTTGGGACGCAGTCGTGGTGGTTTTGGCACCAAAATCCATGTCAATGTTGACGCTTTAGGCAACCCTTTGCGTTTCCTGCTCACTGCTGGACAGCGTCACGACACCACACAAGCGGAAGACTTGATAGAAGGATATGATTTTGAGCGTGTGATTGTTGATCGTTCTTATGATGCAGAAGAGTTTCTCCTTGTGATTGCAGAATTGAAGGCGGAAGCTGTTATCCCGCCACGTAAAAACCGGAAGGTGAGCAGAGAATATGATAAGCATTTATACAAAGAAAGGCACTTGGCAGAGTGTTTCATTGGCAAGATCAAACATTATCGACGTGTCTTTTCTCGTTTTGACAAACTTGACAGACGTTATCTTGGCTTCCTTAGCTTCACCGCTACTCTCATTTGGCTACGATGAAACGTCAACAGAACCTAGAAAAAGATATTGTTGAAATCAAACGAATGCTCTACGGATTCGGAAAAGCACTACGCTAAACATCAAAGTTCTGAAGTCTGATAGCTAAAGTCTAAGGTCTAAGAATGCCTGAATTACCCGAAGTAGAAACCATTGTCCGTCGTTTGAAAGCGGATTTGATCGGACACAAGATCGAATCCGCAGATTTACTTTGGGATAAAACGCTCGTGACCCCAAAGCCTGCTCATTTCACAAAGAACATCGTTGGGCAGTCAATATCTACCGTTGATCGCCGTGCGAAATATATTGTGCTGACCCTCAGTGTGGATACGCTCATAATCCACCTACGTATGAGCGGGGATATTCTTATCCGCGAGGAGAGCGTTCCCATCCATAAGCATGATCGACTGATCTTGCACCTTAGCAACGGGCGTTATCTCGCTTTTAGCAATATGCGTAAATTTGGGCGCGTTTGGTTCACGCCAAACCCAGAAGATATTTTGGGGAAATTAGGCCCAGAACCTCTGGATGATGATTTCACCGCAGATATGCTCTACGAACGCCTGAAAAGGCATAAACGCCAGATAAAACCGCTTTTGCTTGACCAAAGTTTTCTAGCCGGGATGGGCAATATCTATACCGACGAAGCCTTACATTTGGCGGATTTGCATCCTCTCGCGAAATCTGATTTAATTAAGCGGAAGCAAGCCCAAATCCTGTGGCGAAGCATCCGCAAGGTGCTCGAGGAAGGCATCCGCCGAAACGGGACATCCATAGATTGGATCTATCGCGGAGGTGATTTCCAAAATTATCTCCAGGTTTATGGGCGCAAAGATGAGCCTTGCTTCAAGTGTGGATCACCCATCCAGAAAATGATGGTTGGACAGCGTGGCACGCATTTTTGTCCACAATGTCAGGGAAATGAAGGAGCCTGCTAATGGAATTCAATTGGACAACCGTAGGTGTTCTTGTAGCCGTTGGGCTTGTTGGGTATTTCTTAGGGTTATTAGAAGCGGCGTTCAAAAACAGCGATAAAAAGGAAGAGTTAAAGGAAGACGTAGCTTCTGTAGCAGATGACGGCAGTGAAGCTGATGCACCTGAAGTGAGGGTTTTAGAACCTGAGGTATTGGCGGTTTTTGAACGTATTTCAGGGGCATTAAAGCTCCGTATTGATGGGGAGATCGTTGAATATAAATCTGATATTTCTCCTGAACAACAGAAGCGTTTGATCAATTTGGTCGTTTCCTTGCGTCCGTGGTTGGAAGGCGTAAAAAGGGATGATGTCTCAAAGCCCCTGCCCGCAGATGCAAAGATACCTACAACTCCGCAAGCTCCACCAAAGGTGCCCCTTGAGATAGACCCCGAACTTGAAGAGATGAAATTTGCTAATTTGAGCATGGTGGAGCAAATTGACAGGGTTTTACAAAAGAAATTAGATGGACACCCTTTAGAGAAACGGGGGATCGCATTGCGCTCTGCGCTTGATGGCTCTTTGCTTGTGCAGGTGGGTCTTGAAGAATATGAATGGATCGATGATATTCCTGACCAACCTATTCAGGATATTATCCGCGAGGCAATTGCGGAATGGGAGGCAAAGGCTACTCCGCGTTAGCGAGGCTTTTATCGGCAAAAACAGCCACGGATTACACTGAGGTATCACGGCAGTTCGCTGTGAAAAACAAGCAAAGCTCTTGAAAAAAAGTGGATTCACAGGCAAACTCTAATGAAGACCAATTCAAAGGAGTCAAACCAGTGAACCCACAAAAAGAATTTTGCCCTAATTTGGACTGCCACGCAAGAGGTCATGTAGGAAGTTGCAGTAACAGACTTGGTGGGCGAATTTAGGAATAGCGCATGTTACACATTGCTATCAGGCGTTCCAGTGATTTTATGTCCAGAACTGAACGGCAGCCACGCTGCCCATCTGCATTCCTTGACTGGTATCCTCGTACCCGCTTTGCCCTGCTCTTTAGGCGTCCAATAACCTGTTCTGTACGATTATTGGTCCAAGGAACACCCGGATCGGAGTAAAACTCGATATATCTCTCCCAGTCTCTGGACAGGCGCAGAATCAGATCGTGCAATTTCTCCAGAGGAGTGTGCTTCTCTTCTGGTTGGCTTGTCTTGCCAGACATCTTTTTCCAGAGATCATACAAGCGCTTGCCCACCCAACGGCGCACATGGAACTGGCAGACCTGATGCCCAAGCTCCAAATCATCAGCGATCTCTTTGTAAGTCGCCAGATCATCGGTGACGACTGCCCCGATTTTCTGCTTTTGCTTCAACAGCTTGAGCCAAGCGGCGACTGCCTCCTTGTCCTTCTCGTCAATTTCAGCAAGAGCGAGAAGCTCTCCATCTCCCATATCCACAGCGACCATGATCCCTTTCCCATTTACCCAAGCCCCGTCTACACCAACAATACGGGCAGATTTCCATTGCAGCTTTCGGCGAATGGTTTTCCCAGCTTCCTGCAAATCTCGCCAGGCGCTCATATGGCTCAACTGTACCCCAAATGCCGATAAGATCAAGGCTACACTGCGATGGCTCAAACCCAATGACCACATGATCACACAAAGCTTCATCAAACGCATGCTTTGCTGGGCACGACTGATCCCTCCTGGATAGAAACGAAAGGTGCTCTGACAGCTTGTACATTTCTAACGAGAAACTTTCACTGTCCGCACTTTCGTATCCTTGATCTGCCTGGCCACCTGACCCCAGCGTTGGAATGTCTCACCTTTGTAATAAGGGCAACTTGAAGCTCTTTTCAGATTTTCTCGTTTGACTGCCGGAAGTTGTAATACAAGAGGCATCGAAGGTAGCCTTGTTGATGTTTGTTTGGTCACTACATCACAAGGATACCTCCCTTTTCAGGCAAAACCCACCGCTTTTGTTACTGTAACCATTATACTAACTCAAGGTTGAAAACGGCCTGCCTGAAAGGCAGGGGTTTTGAACCCTATTTACAGACAATAAACGACAGATGCGCAGATATTTTTTCTCGAATTTCGCTCATATTTTTCTTTTTTTATACACGGAATTACATGGATTTTACGGAGTTTTTTTACCACGAAAGGCACGAAGGAGCACGAAGTAAAAAAAACTGGCTCAGGTAAAGCCGCAAAAAATCGCGTGATTTCTTGGGGGAAAGGGTTCTTAGATTCAAGTAGTAAGTGCAACTTTACAAACCGGAAAGAAGAGGTAAGCTG
>CAZOOX010000007.1:0-51460 GCA_964581545.1 uncultured Anaerolineaceae bacterium | reverse complement strand
AGTGTTTTTGAGCAGAAAAAGTGATATTTCTAATTCTCTCAAAAAAGCACCGTAGGCCACCGGGTTTTTGGCCCGGCGGTCTACAGCTTGTATATGATGATTTCTTATTGAACAATTTCACGGAACTTGACAAATCAGCAGGCGTAAAATGAAATACTGATGATATTCGATATATCAGAAATGTCTATGATGCCTATGTTATCACTGCTATAAATTCAGTGCGACGTAGATGATATAGATAGTAGTTGCTGCATGAGCAAAGATAGAATTAAAACAGTCGCTTTTCAGATAGATAGAACTTCTTATGCTCGTCTTCGACTTTCCGCGCATGCCTATCACCGTATCCCGAAACTGGTGCGTATTATCGCCGATTTGGTTGGGGCTGAGAATATCCAGCTAGTCATTTGGTAGAGGCGTTGTAGTACGACCAAAGGGATAATGATTTAAGTCACTATTTTGAAGAACAGCTTGACATGGGGGTAATTATTATATACAATGTCAAATAACTGGGAGCGCTCCCAGTTATTTGCAGCCCTACTTTTACTGAAAGTGAATGGCAATGACTAAAAAATTAACGCTCGAAGAAATCGGAAAGTTGGCGGGGGTTTCCCGCTCGACGGTTTCTCGTGTGGTTAATGGGCAGCCAGATGTAAAAGCGGGCGTTCGTGAGCGTGTGCTGCAAGTCATTCGTGAGACGGGTTTTGTGCCTAATCCAGCGGCTCGTTCGTTGGCGGCACAGCGTTCGGGAATTTTGGGGCTTGTTATTCCCCGCAGCGTTGCCACCTTTTTTGGTGACCCATATTTTTCAAGATTAACGCAGGGCATTTCTCAGGCTTGTTATAAGCATGGTTATATGCTTTCACTTTTCCTCTTCTATACCGAAAAAGAAGAAGAATTGTTGTTGCCCCGTATTGCACAGCGCAGCTTTTTGGACGGTGTAATTGTGCAGGCAACAACGGATGATGACCCAATCATCCCGCAGTTGCAGAAGAGCACGATGCCTTTTTTGGTCGTGGGGCGTTTGAATGAGATGCCCGACGATCTAAGCTACATAGATGTAGATAATCTTTCGGGCGCAGAAGATGCTGTTAAACACCTCATCAAGCTCGGGCACGAGCGCATCGCGCATGTTGCCGGTCGTCTCGATAATCGTCCGGCACTGGATCGAAAGCTCGGGTATGAGAAAGCGCTTCGGGATCACGGGATTCCCATAGACCCCAATTTGATCGTGAATGGCGATTTTTCTGAAGAGGACGCCTATGCCAGTGTTCAGGATCTATTGCCCCATAAACCGGATGCGATCTTTGTTGCTTCGGATACGATGGCGGTGGGCGTCGTGCGCGCTCTTAAGGATGCTGGGTTGCTGGTCCCGAACGATGTTGCGGTGATGGGCTTTGATGACCTGATCCCCGCACAGCGTTCTGAACCCCAGCTTTCTACCATTAAACAACCGATCTTGCGTTTTGGCGTTAGTGCAGTTGAAGTTTTGGCTGACATTATCGAAAAGGGGAATATGCCCCCTCGCCAGGCGCTTTATGATACAGAGTTAGTTATTCGAGAGTCTTGTGGCGTCAAGCTATAAGATTTTTTTGCGCTCTCTCGGGAGCGCTCCCAGAAGTGGCAAGGAGGTGTTGCCTCGAGAAAGATCGTTCGTTGTTAGTCGTAAAATTTTTGTAAATTCTCTCTTCTGCGCCTTGCAGGTGAGAATAAAAAACTATCCTAATTGGAGGAAGAAATGAAGAAACTTTGGCTCGTATTAACCGCACTGGTAATTGCTTCTATGGTGCTCACCGCTTGTGGTGGTGCAGCTCCTGCTGGAAAAACACAAGTCCGCTGGTTTGTTGGTTTGGGTGCTGGATCCGATGAAGGCGCTATCCCACTCGAGGAAGCTTTTGTTGAGGCATACAACGCCAGCCAGGATGAGATTGAACTCGTGCTGGAAATCGTTGATGCTGACAATGCTGCCGACACTTTGGCAACCCAGATCGCTGCTGGTAACCCCCCCGATATTGTTGGGCCTGTTGGTATCAAAGGTCGTGACCAGTTCAAGGGCGCCTGGCTTGACCTGGCTCCTATGATTGAAGCTAATAATTATGACTTGAGTGGTTTTGACCCTGCAATGGTCGATTTCTATCTGGTAAAAGAAGAAGGACAGTTGGGTATTCCTTTTGGTATTTTCCCCTCTTTCGTTCTTTTCAACAAAGACCTTTTCGATGAAGCCGGCCTGCCTTATCCGCCCGCAGAATATGGCGTTCCTTACGTAGATGCTGATGGTGTTGAGCACGAATGGACTATTGAATACATGACCGAACTTGCCAAGGTACTCACGGTTGATTCTAACGGTAGTGATGCTTCCATGGATGATTTCGATTCTGAAAATATTGTCCAATTCGGCTGGATGAACCAGTGGACTGACTTGCGTGGTGTTGGCACTATGTTCGGAGCAGACTCCCTCGTTGCCGATGATGGTAGCGCTCAGGTTCCTGAACAGTGGGTTGAAGCTGCAAAATGGACCTATGATGGATTTTGGAATGAATGGTACATCCCCAACGGTGCTTATGGTGCTGCTGAATTCTTGCAGGGTGGCGGTGGACCCTTCTCATCCGGCAATCTTGCGATGATCCAAATGCACACTTGGTACCTTGCCCCTTGGGCATTGGGTGAAGCTACTTTTGATTGGGATGTAGCTGCAATGCCTTCCTACAATGGTGTTACCACTGCCAAGATGCACGCTGATACCTTCGGTATTCTCAAAGGCAGCCAGAATCATGAAGCCGCCTTTGAAGTACTGACCTACATGCTCAGCGAAGAACATGCTACTGATTTGCTTACCATCTACGGTGGTATGCCTGCTCGCCTTTCCCTTCAGGATGACTACTTCGGTATTCACGCTGAAACCAATCTTGATGGTAAAGAAATTAACTGGGATGTCATTGTTGCCGGTATGGCCTATTCTGATAACCCCAACCACGAAAGCTGGATGCCCAGTTATCTTGAAACCAATGATCGCTACAACGAAACCTGGACCTACCTCTCTGATACTCCCGGTTTGACCGAAGAAGATATTGATGCAGAAATTGCAACCCTAGTTGCTGACCTGCAAGCTATTTTCGACGCAGCTGAATAAAATTGTATTGATCAAAGTTAAAGCTGCTCCAGCCTTTTGGCTGGAGCAGCTAGATTGTTTATCACCCACGGAGGTAATCCGATGTCATTCTTTGAAGGTGTAGAACTACTTAAAAAAGATAGAGCGAGAGGGAAAAGAAAACTTACCGGGTCAGAAAAAAGGGAGGCGCGTACCGGCTTGGCTTTTTTAAGCCCCTGGATAATTGGCTTTTTGCTTTTTTATCTATTGCCGATGATCGCGTCATTTGTGTTTTCTCTCTATGATTACAACCCTGCTGTCCCTGATCAAGCAAGGTTCATTGGCTTTGAGAACTGGCATCGAGCCTTAGTGATAGACGAGGAGGTAAGATTATCTTTCTTCCGAACAATCCATTTTATGGCAATTTCACTGCCTATTACTTTGGCATTTACACTTTTCTTGGCCGTGTTAATGAATTCAGAACACGTACTTGGCAAGAATATTTATAGAACGCTCTTCTATATGCCTACGATGATCCCGCTGGTTGCTGCTGTTTTGGTTTGGAATGGGGTGCTAAACGAACAAACCGGGTGGATCAACGTCATTATCGAAAGGCTGACTGGCGTTCAGGCAGTGGGGACAGAGGGTTTGCGCTGGTTGGCTGATCCCAAGCTGGTTTATTATGCCTATACCATGTTCGGTTTCTGGGGTGTCGGAAATGGGATGATCATTTTCTTGGCTGGCCTCCAGGGCGTGCCTACAGAAATCTATGAAGCCGCCCAGATAGACGGGGCCGGTTGGTGGCGACGTCTTTTCCGCATCACTATACCCTTGATAACACCAGTTATTTTTTACCAACTTGTACTCAGTGTGATCGCCTCCCTGCAATATTTCCTGGCGCCTTTCGTTCTCAACGATGGTTCAGGTGCTCCGGAAGGTATGACACGCTTTTACATGGTCTATTTTTATAAGCAATCATTCTCGTTCTTCAATATGGGGTATGGCGCAACCCTGGCATGGCTCATGTTCATTGTTGCGCTTGTACTCACCGCAATTTTATTTGGCACTGCCAAATACTGGGTTTACTATGCATCGGAGGAAAGATAATGGCTACGAATAGAGTTGTTCCCCAAAAAGTCCGCGTAGCCGGCATGAAATTGGGCCTAACCGGCCTGGCTATGGCTGTATTATTCCTTTTCTTGATTCCGATGTTTTACGGTATCGTTACATCGCTCAAAACCGACAATCAATTGTCAATAATTGATGCTCCCTGGTGGCCTGCCGCAGAAGGAACCCTCAACTATGAAGGAAAAGACTATGAAATCTATTCCGTTCCCATGGAAGATGGTACAGTTCGAGAACTTGCCCTCTACAAGAAAGGACGCAAAGTCAGCGAATTTGTAGATCCACAAAATCCTGAAGCTGGTCCTTTTGAATGGGAAGGGCAGTGGCGTCAACTTGAACGCGTCTGGTCATTTTCTCCGCAGTGGAGTAACTTCATCAGAGCCTGGGATACCGTCAATTTCCCCAGATTGCTGTGGAACACCTTCGTCTACGCTAGTATTACCACTTTCGGGGCCGTATTCTCCTCGGCTTTGGTGGCGTATGGATTCTCTCGTTTTCGCATTCCCGGCAAGGGTATCCTCTTTATGCTGATGCTTTCCACGGTCATTCTGCCGAGCGCTGTCACTCTGATTCCGACTTATTTCGTCTTTCTGAAACTTGGCTGGGTGGGAACATGGTTGCCCCTCATCATCCCCGCATTTTTCTCCTGGGGCACAAACACCTTCCTGCTCCGACAATTCTTTATGGCCATTCCCCGCGAATTGGACGAAGCAGCCATGATCGACGGTGCTAGTCCCTTCCGGATTTTCATTTCCATCATTCTGCCCACATCTGGTCCCGCACTGACAGCGGTTGGTCTCTTCCACTTTTTCTGGGCGTGGAACGACTTCTTCGGTCCCCTCATCTACTTGGCAGGGAATCCCGATAAATTCCCTATTACCGTTGGTCTGACAGCTTTCAACAATCTTTACTCACAGTCTACCAACTTGATCCAGGCTGCCTCGCTTATTTCAGCCGTGATTCCTGTGATCATTTTCTTCCTTGCACAAAAACAATTCATGCAAGGTGTTGTGGTCACCGGTGTTGAGAAGTAGATAATGAGAAGTAGATAAAAAGAAAAAGTCTCTAGCCGCCGGGATGACAGTGCCTTTAGAGCAGAGTAAAAAAAACAGGTTTTTGAAGAAGCCTAATTAACAACTTAATGATAGTCCTCCGTCTGGGGATTTGCCCATTTCAGGTCTCCCGTGTGCCTGAAAGGCAAATCCCCTTTTTTGAAAGTCGAGAAAGTGATGAAGTTTCATAAAAATATCCTTCTCCTGCTAATTTCCGCGCTGCTTGTCAGTTGTGCCGCTCCCGCCGAGCAAATTCCACCCACCTCCACACCAGAACCCGAACGCTGGGAACTGGTCTGGAGCGACGAGTTCGACGGCGAGACCATCAATCCCGAAAACTGGACCTACGACCTCGGCGCAAGCGGATGGGGTAATAACGAATTACAAAATTATACAGATCGGGAAGAGAACGCCCGTATCGAAGATGGGATTCTCATCATCGAAGCCCGTGAAGAAGAATATAAGGCGAGCGATTACACCTCCGCTCGTTTGAAGACGCAGACGTTGCAATCGTGGGCGTACGGACGTGTGGAAGCGCGCATGAAGCTCCCCACAGGTCAAGGTGTCTGGTCGGCGTTTTGGATGCTGGGTGAGGACATCACTTCAGTGGGCTGGCCCCGTTGTGGCGAAATTGACATCATGGAAAATATCGGAGATCCGAAGACGGTCTACGGTACCGTTCATGGCCCTGGCTACTCCGGCGGGGATGGGGTCGGTAGCTCTTATTATTCCAGCGATGCATCTTTTACGGATGAATTTCATACCTATGCCATTGAATGGCAACCTGATTCAATAAGCTGGTACGTGGACGACATGCTCTTCAACACCGTTACAGATGCTGATGTAAATGGTGCCTGGGTTTATGACCACGACTTTTTCATCATCTTTAATCTTGCCATTGGCGGGCTTTGGCCCGGCTACCCTGATGAGACCACCGTCTTCCCTCAACAACTGCTTGTGGACTATGTGCGTGTCTATCGCGACACCGAACTGAGCATCGAAGATTTGACGGGTGGCAGTGTCCACATCGCCGAGATGACGATGGACATGGACAATGTTGGGGACGCATGGCAGGGAACTGCTTTCGTCAGCGTCGTTGATCAGAGTGGCAACCCAGTTGAGGGCGCGGTCGTATCGGCTGGATGGGTTGGTGCATTTTCTGGCTCTACATTGGAATCAAAGACAGATGAAAACGGCACCGCTGGTCCCTTTATTGCAAAAAAACTAAGCTCCAAAAAAGAATTGACATTCTGTGTTTCTAAAGTGACCAAGGCGCTGTATGAATACGATAAAGATGCGAATGTTAGTAGTTGTGTCATTAAATCAGTAGAGGAGTAAAAATGGCTCTTTCATATCGAGTATTGGGAAAAAGTGAGTTGAAGATTTCAGAGATCGGTTTTGGTCTCTGGGCGGCAGGCGGGGATGCGTGGGGAGCGACCGACGACAAGGAAATTTTCGATGCGATAGATTTTGCGCTCGACAAGGGCGTTAATTTCTACGATACCGCCGATGTTTATGGATGGGATCACAGCGAAGAGTTGCTCGCAAAGGCGATGAAAGGGCGGCGTGATAAGTTCATCGTTGCCACAAAGATCGGTTGGCGAGATTTTGATGGCGAAGCAGGCAAATCTGCCTACACCAGTGTGAAGAAATTGATCGAAGGCGTGGAGAGCAATCTGCGCCGTCTAGATACGGATCATATTGATGTGATCCAGAGCCATATTGACTTTCGTGACCCGACGATGGAGAACTTTGTTGAGGGCTTCCAGCGTTTGCAAAGAGATGGCAAGGTGCGTTCTTATGGCGTCAGCACGAGTGATTTTGAATATCTAAAAGCCTTTAATCAGGATGGCGGTTGTGCCACCCTGCAAATTGATTACAGCATTCTCAACCGCACATCTGAGCAGGATATTCTGCCTTATTGCCAGGAAAATAATATCGGCGTGATCGTTCGTGGTGGCTTGGCGATGGGTATTTTAGCGGGTAAATTTACCGCCAAGAGTCGCTTCACGGAGACCGACTTCCGCAAACGTTGGCATGAGAACGAAGAAGAATATCAGATTTTCCTGAACGACTTGAAAACCGTTGAGGAACTTCGTCCGCTGGCAAAAGAGCAGACTTTAGCTCAACTTGCCTTGCAATTCACATTGGCGCATCCCGCCGTGACGACCGTTATTCCCGGTATCAAAAATATGAAGCAGGCGACAGCTAATATAGCAGCAGGTGAGTTTGCTCCGCTTGGCGATGATGTTCTTGCTGCAATTGCCGAAATCGTTCCGCAAGGCGGCGGGCGCAAGATCTGGCCTGCTTAGATGTAAACTTTAGTGGAGATTGAGTAGTTTTGGCGCAGTTTTATCGTGCCTGAGCGTATCGAAATCGCAGCGGTTTTATGAGAAAAAGGTATTAATGATAATCCGCTTTGGTTTCGATACGACTGACGATGGTGCTGTCAGTCTACTCAACCGCCGCTGATAATGTTTTGAAGAAAGTGTCCGATACTATGTCCTACACCCTCCCCAACTACAATCAACAACGCCCCTTCTCCAGCTTTTTACCTGGCGTGGCGGGGCATCTTGGCGTGCCGATGTGGGTCTTTTATGTCAACCGGGGGCAAGCCATCACCAGCTTTGGTGTGGAGAGCAAAGATTGCCCCATCATGGAGTTCCAGTCTGCCAATAAAGCATATCAGCGTACGACGACGGAAGGTTTCCGCACCTTTGTGAAATGGAATAAGGGTGAAGAAGCGGGCTTTTATGAGCCTTTTTCAAATTCCAGGTCGCAGACGATGTCCATCGGGATGTCCGAACTTGTGCTCAGCGATGAAAACTCCGAACTCGGGCTGAAAACGGACGTTGTCTACTTCACTCTCCCTGGCGAACCCTTCGCCGCACTGGCTCGCCAAGTGACATTCACCAACACGATCGACACACCGTTGCAGCTCGAAATTCTCGACGGTATGCCCGCTCTGGTCCCCTATGGTATCGACAATAGGGGCTTAAAACACGTCGGGCGCACGCTCGAAGCTTGGATGCAGGTCTTCCATCTCGAAAGCGGATTGCCCTTCTTCCGTTTGGGGGCCACCCCGGGTGATAGCGCCGAAGTACACGAAATTCAAGCCGGTCATTTTGCGCTGGGTTTTACCGCCCGCAACGGAGAAGCCGCACCATTGCCGATTTTCGTTGACCCAAAAATCGTTTTCGGGGCAAATACATCGCTGATTACGCCTAATTCCTTTATCAACCAAAAGCTCGAAGCACTTGAAGCTGTGCCGCAGATCACGGTCGGGAAAACGCCCTGTGCCTTCTTTGGAAAGCGCGCATCTCTTGCTCCTGGTGAAGAGATCACGCTCTATACCCTCTTCGGCCATGTCAACGGGCATGAAAATATCGCCGATGCTCGCCATCGTTTGTCGTCATCGGGTTATTTTGCGGAGAAGCGGGCAGAAAATCAGGCACTTCTTCAAACGCTTACCGACGTCGTTGCCACACAAACCAGTGAGCCCCGTTTAGATGCCTATGTCCGTCAGACTTTCCTCGACAATGTTTTGCGGGGTGGCTTCCCGGTCATGCTTGGCAATGAGGAAAACCCCCACGCCTATCATATCTACTCCCGCAAGCACGGCGACCCCGAACGCGATTACAATCACTTCTTCCTTGCCGCCGAGTTCTACTCGCAGGGCAATGGCAATTTCCGCGATGTCTGCCAGAACCGCCGCAGCGACGTTTTGCTCGAACCACGAGTTGGAGAACATAATATTCGCACATTTCTTAGTTTGATTCAATTAGATGGATATAACCCGCTCGTGATACGTGGCCTCAGCTTTTCGCTGAACCCCGAACAACAAGCTGCCCTGACAAGTTTGACGGACGCCCCCCAGAAATTGGCTCCGTTGCTCGAAGAGCGATTTGCCCCCGGCGCTTTGCTCAAATATATCGCCGACCATCATATCGGTTTGAGCGTCTCTTACGACGCATTCATCGAGCAAGCCTTGCGTGATGCCCAACCGCATCTCGAAGCGGACTATGGCGAAGGCTTCTGGGTCGATCATTGGACCTATATTCTCGATCTATTTGAAAATTATCTTGCTGTTTACCCGGACCATAAAGCGGATCTTCTTTTCGGGGATGCAAAAATCCCCTTTTATCGCAGTCCTGCGCAGGTGCGCCCTCGCCACGAGCGTTATGTGCTCACGGAGCGGGGTCCCCGTCAGTATAGCGCCGTCGCTCACGTCGGCGAAGCAGGCTGGGAACGGGATTCTCAGGGAAATATCTACCCGATAACGGGTTTTGGGAAATTGTTGCTTCTGGCCGGTATTAAATTTGGCACTCGTGACCCTGAAGGTATGGGCATCGAGATGGAAGCCGGAAAACCCGGCTGGTACGATGCCCTGAACGGGCTACCAGGTGTCTTTGGCTCGTCCATGAATGAGATATATGAACTGCTACGCTTGATCTCTTTTCTACGAGATGCAGTTGACGAGCTAGATGATGATGTCCCGACTGCGCTACCTGTTGAATTCGGACACTATCTTCGGGACTTGGTAACCCTCTCCGGGTCAGGAGCGTCCCGTTTTGACTGGTGGGAGCAAGCCAACGTTTTACGTGAATCCTATCGAGAGCGAATCTATCAGTCTTCTCTGTCCGGTGTAGAGATGGCAATTTCCAATGCTGAAGTGGATGATATCCTGAACACTTTTGAGTGTTGCCTGCAGGAAGGGATCGCCCGTGCCCAGGAGTTGGCTGTTGATGATGTGCCGCCGACTTACTTCCGTTATGCGGTTACTGATTATGAAATCTTGAGCGAGAGCGAGCGACCGAATATCCATGCGAAAGCTTTTCATCCGATTGCGATGCCGCCCTTTCTGGAGGGTGCTGTGCGGGCGATGAAAGTGGATGAAAGTGCAAGCAAAATCCATAGCGCTGTGCAGGAAAGTGCTTTATACGACACGGCGCTAAAGATGTATAAAGTCAACGCCCCACTGACTAATGAGCCGCATGAAATTGGGCGGGCCCGTGCTTTTACGCCTGGCTGGTTGGAGAACGAATCCATCTGGCTGCATATGGAATATAAATATCTGCTCGAAGTTTTGAAGGCGGGGTTGTATGAAGAGTTTTTCGAAGATTTCAAGAATGCTTTGGTGCCTTTCCAGCCGCCAGAGCGCTATGGACGCAGCCCGCTGGAGAATTCATCCTTTATTGTCAGTAGCGCTCACCCCGACAAATCCTTGCATGGAAACGGTTTTGTCGCCCGACTGAGTGGAGCAACTGCCGAATTTGTCGAAATGTGGACGATCATGATGGCCGGGCAACAGCCTTTTGTAATGCAAGATGGCAAGTTAATCTTGCAATTGCGTCCCACGCTCCCTGCATGGCTTTTTGATGAGAACGATCAGGTGAAATTCAAATTCTTGGGCAAAATCCCCGTCACCTATCACAACCCTGTACGAGTGAATACCTGGGAAGCATCGCCGCAAAAGATCGTTTTAGAACTTGCCGAAGAAAGCCTCGAATTTGACAACTCCGATATTCCCGCTCCCTACGCTGAAATGGTGCGTGAACGGGATACGAAAACGATTGATATTTATTTCTGAGCATAGAAAAGCTGGAGAAAAAATGACCCAACAACCCAATACACTCATACGCTTAAAAGTTCTGGGCAGCGTTATTGCCCTAATTCAGTTATTTGACATCGTTATTCATGCCAGAACCGATCAGTTGGAACCATTACGAGTGACATCCAATATCATCATTTTGTTGTGGCTGTTCTTTTGGGTATTGAGAAAGCTTGACATCAAATCCTTCGTAACATCTATAGGTGTTGTTGGTAGCTATCTTGTCCTAAATATTATTTTCCTCGCCCGAGAAGGAATAACCAATCCTCAGCAAGGCGGGCAGTTGAGAATAATGCTTATTCTGTTGGTATTCCTTACGATAACACTATCAACTTTGCTCTCCTATCCTAAGAAAACTTTGTTAAATTTGGGGAATTAACAAGATGAAAAATAACCTAAACACCGCACTTCGCTACTGGTTTGGATCGGTCATCAAACCGAAAGAAGTCTTCGAAGAATTCACTGCTGACGACCAAAAAATGCCCGTCAGCCTGTGGATACTGACTCTCTTCGCCACCCTGTACAGCATCACCTCCATCCTTCTTTACCGAGCCGGTATGCTGCCCGCATTCGCCCCCTGGATGCCGATCACAGAGGAGCAATACTACCTCTACCAGACCTTTTGGACGATCCCCTGGGGCTTGTCAACCGGCATGATGCTGGCAGGCAGCGCCCACGTCATCGGCGTTCTCGGGCGAGAAAATAAAGTATATACCTTTGAAGGGGCGTTGGCCGTTGTCACGATTGCCTGGGTCATCCCCTCTTTTGTGCTGATGTGGCTGCCCGAAACCGTCATCTCCCTCTTTTTCGATAGTGTCCCCTGGCCTGATTGGGTGGAGATCGCACGTCTGGCGATCCTCGCACCGATCTGGCAGGTGGTGCTGACCGTGATCGGTATCCGTCAAACCCATCAGGCAGGCTGGTGGCGTGCCATCATCATCGGTTTGGTGACTACAGGTCTCGGGTTCATGATGTTCCTGCCTTTTATGCGCTAAGAATGGGAATAAAAACATGAAATATCAATCTACACTCAAATGGCTTATCCCGATCATGGGCATTCTCGCCTTGATCGCTGCTGGCGCAGGTCTCTTTGACACGACGCCCGGAGAAGCTTACCAATACACAAACCACCGTGGCGAAGAAGTGACCATCTACGGGCAGGGGCTGTATTACTACGATACAGTCAGCTCCGCCGCACAGATGCAGGGTAACGACCTCATCACACTGACCGTCGGCTTGCCGCTCTTGCTTATCTCCACTTTGCTGGCTTTTCGTGGCTCTCTGCGTGGAAAATTGCTCCTGACAGGCACCCTGGGATTTTTCCTCTACACCTACATGTCGATGGCAACGCTGGCATCCTATAACGCATTCTTTCTGATCTATGTCGCCATCTTTACGCTCAGTTTCTATGCTTTCATTCTGTGTATGATGTCCTTCGACCTGAAAACCCTTCCACAGGCATTCTCAGAAAAACTCCCGCACGGCTGGATCGCCGCCCTGATGTTTGTGATCGGCGCCTTCCTCCTGATGGCGTGGATGGGGCGCATCGTTCCGCCACTTTTGGCTGGCAGCACCCCGCTGCTCGAAAACACGACCACGCTCGTCATCCAGTTCATGGATTTGGGCCTGATCGTCCCCCTCGCATTTCTGGGCGGCATTCTCCTGCTGCGCCGCAACGCCTGGGGCTATCTGCTCAGTTCCGTCATGCTCACCAAAGGCATCACCCTCGGTTTGGGCGTCAGCGCAATGGGCATCAACATGGCCCGCATGGGCGTCGAAGACGGCCTGGGCATGGTGCCTCCGTTTTTAATGATTACTTTGCTGAATTTGGTCATGGTTTTTCTGCTGCTCAAAAACGTAGAGGCCTAAAAGATACATTACGCTCTAGCCGCCGTCCTCGGCGGCGCTTTTCAGAAGAAAACAGGATTAAAAAATCAAATGGAAATCTTTGTACGGATCATCAACTTCATACTCATCTCTCTCGTGATCCAATTGACGATAGCGACCGTGCTAATTATCTTTGGTACGGGAAAATTGCCGGATGCCCCCGAAAGCGGCTTGGTCTTTGACGAACTCTACCTCGACTATTCTACGCTGCCCGAACTGCAGACCTTCCCCGCCCGAGATGGGGCGGACTTAGGCTATCGTCACTACCCCGCAAAGTCCGACAAGGTGCTCATCCTTGTACATGGCTCTGGGTGGCACAGTCAATATTTCCTGCCTTTGGCCGAACACCTCAGCGCCGAAGGCTTGGCCCAAGTCTACACCCCCGATCTGCGTGGACACGGCCCTACCCCCCAACGGCGTGGCGACGTGGACTACATCAACCAGCTCGAAGACGACCTCGCCGACCTGATCGCCCTGATCCGCAAAGATAACCCCGATGCAACCCTGATCGTGGGCGGGCACTCATCCGGTGGTGGGTTGGTCGTCCGTTTTGCGGGCAGCCAGTACGGCCAGCAAGCCGATGCCTATGTGCTGCTCTCACCCTATCTCAAATACAATGCCCCGACCATTCGCCCCAATTCGGGTGGCTGGGCTTATGCCTACACAGGGCGTATCGCAGGTCTGTCCATCCTGAATGCGATGGGCATCCACTGGTTCGACCATCTGACCGCCATCGAGTTCAACATGCCCGCAGACGCCCGTGACGGGACAGAAACGCTGGCTTACTCGCACCGTCTCAACACCGGCTACGCACCCCGTAACTACAAAAAGGATCTCAAAGCCATCACGCAGCCCTTCCTGCTCTTGGCTGGCACCACAGATGAAGCCTTCGTCGCCGACCAATTTGAACCCGTTGTCTCAGAATACGCCGATGTTCAGGTAGAACTTCTGCCAAACTTATCGCACATGGGCGTCGTTGTCAGCCCTGATGTTCAGCCCGTATTCAAAACTTGGATCAAAAGCCTCAAAAAATAATCCTGGAAGAATTTCTATGCACCCAGAAAACTGGCACTTCATCGACAAAAACGGCTCTTTCCGCCTTCATGACCCCCACCTTAGTAATTATCTTTATTTTCCATTGGTCAATGAAGCGGGGATGATGTCCGTTGTGACCCCCACGCTGCATGGGGGCAGCCAAACGGGACATAATACCTTCTTCTCTGAGCCGGTCTCGATCGAGAGCCTGCACAATGCCCGTTCCGCCCGTAATCTTTGGGTCCATATAGAAGGCTATGGCGCCTGGTCGCTCACGGGCAATTCCGCCCGCCAGCTCACCAATCGTTTCAGCGAGACCGAGCGAGTTGGCATCGAAGCAGGCCTGCTTTGGCATAAACTCATTCGTGAGAACGCACAGACCAACCTGAAAGCCGAGATCATCAGCTTCGTCCCCACCAGCGACGATCAGGTCGAACTCATGCAGGTCACGCTCACCAATAATGGCACAAATTCCATCGAGCTTACGCCCACGGCCGCCATTCCCATTTTCGGACGCTCCGCCGATAACCTCCGCGACCATCGCCATGTCACATCGCTGTTGCATCGCACCACCTGCACCCGCCACGGCGTGCTCGTCCAGCCTACCCTCTCCTTCGACGAGCGGGGACATCTCCCCAACACCACCACCTACGCTTTGCTGGGCGTAGACAGCGCCCAAAACCCGCCCGCAGGCTTCTTCCCTGCGCTCGAAGATTTCATCGGCGAAGGCGGCACCCTCGACCATCCCAAAGTCATTATTCAGAATGAAGCGCCCCAAGCTGTGGATGGGGATAAAGTGGATGGATACGAAGCCCTCGGCGGATTACGTTTCCCGGACGTGACACTACGCCCGGGCGAGAGCCGCTCGTGGGTGATCGTGAGTGCCATACTCGAAGAGGGTCAAGCGCCCCAAGCATCTACGAATTTGCGAGGCAGCACTTCCGCCGAAGCAAACTCATCTTCAAATGAGAGACTGCTTCGTCGCAAGAGCACGCTCCTCGCAGAATCATTGGTCGATAAATACGGCTCCCCGGAACAATTCGACCACTGGCTGGAACTCACCAAAGACTACTGGCAACATAAACTCGACACCCTGCGTGTCGAAACTGGCGACTCCCGCTTCGACGGCTGGATGCGCTGGGTCGCCATCCAACCGACTTTGCGCCGTTTGTACGGCAACTCCTTCATGCCCTATCACGACTACGGGCGTGGCGGACGTGGCTGGCGCGATCTCTGGCAGGATATTCTCTCCCTCCTGCTCATGGAAGCGACCGACCTCGACGAAATGCTGCTCGGCAACTTCGCAGGCATTCGCATGGATGGCAGCAACGCTACCATCATTGGCAGCCAGCCCGGCGAGTTCAAAGCCGACCGCAACAATATCCCCCGCGTCTGGATGGATCACGGTGCCTGGCCTTTGTTGACGGTCAAACTCTACATCGACCACTCCGGCGATCTGAATTTCCTCTTGCGGGAACAACCCTATTTCAAAGACCAGTTCACACACTGGACAAAATCTGTAGATAAAAACTGGACGCCCGAAGCTGGTACCCAACTCCGCAAGCAGGATGGCGATGTCTATCAAGGCACCGTGCTGGAGCATTTGCTCGTTCAGCATCTGACGGCCTTCTTCAATGTTGGCGACAACAACAATCTTCGCCTCGAAGATGCCGACTGGAACGATGGCATGGATATGGCACACGAAAAAGGCGAAAGTGTCGCTTTTACGGCGCTTTATGCCAGCAATTTGAAAGAGCTGGCTGAGCTTATTTCAAAACTTAATGAAGAGAATGTTTCGCTTGCTGTGGAGCTATTGCCTTTGCTTGATAGCTTAGAAAAGCCCCCATCCCAGCCTTCCCCCGAGAGGGGAAGGGGCTTTCTCTCCCCCCCTCGGGGGGAGAAGCCCGATAGGGCAGAGGGGGGCGATGTTGATTACGCTAACCCCGCCGCAAAACGGGCGCATTTAGCAACGTACTTTGAGAGCGTACAAGAAAATGTCAGCGGCGAGCGCGCGGAAATTTCGCTCAAAGATTTGGCATCCGATTTAGAAGCAAAGGCAGCACATCTCTACGCCCACTTGCGGAAGAATGAGTGGGTGCAGGATGATGACGGTCGGGGCTGGTTTAACGGGTATTACGATAACGAGGGGCAGATGCTCGAGGGCAGCAAGCAAGATAAAACACGTATGACCCTGACGGGGCAGGTCTTCCAGCTAATGGGCGGGGTCGCCACGGATGAGCAATCCAAGCAGATGGTCGAATCCATCCGTCATTATTTATTTGATGAGAGCGTGGGTGGCTATCGGCTGAATACGGATTTTGGCAAGGTGATGTTCAATCTGGGACGGGCTTTTGGCTTTGCGTATGGGCACAAGGAAAATGGGGCGATGTTCAGCCACATGGCGGTGATGTATGCGAATGCGCTCTATCAGCGTGGTTATGTGGCTGAAGGTTTTGAAGCATTGGATACGATCTACAGGCAAAGCGTCGATTTTGAGAAGAGCCGCATGTTCCCTGGCATTCCTGAATATTTCAGCCAGCGTGGACGGGGCATGTACCCCTACTTGACGGGTTCGGCGAGTTGGTATCTACTGACGCTGGTGACCGAAGTTTTCGGCGTGCATGGGGATTTGGGCGATCTGGTTTTGATGCCCAAACTGCGTCGGGAACAATTTGATGATGATGGCAGAGCAACACTGCACACGCTCTTTGCGGGGCGGCGTTTGAGAGTCTGCTACAGAAACCCTGAGAAGCTGGATGCAGGAGAGTATATGGTGGAAAATGTCCTGATTAATGGGCAAAATATCACCTATACAAAAGCGGATGGGGGCGTGAAAATTCCACGTATTAATCTGGCGCAACTCTCTGATGATATGGCGCATTGTTTGGAAGTTGTGTTGAGTGCAAAAGAGTAAATTACAGAATTTGTCAAAATAGCAGCGGCGGTTGAGTAGGCGATGCTTTTCGCCGTATCGAAACCATAGCGGATTATTAAGAATACATTTCTTCTCATGAAACCGCTTTGGTTTCGATACGGATGACGATGGTGCTGTCATCCTACTCAACCGCCGCTAAATTTTCGAATAAAGAAGGAAAACTATGACATCTCGAATTGAAAGCCTCCTCTCCAAATTAACCCTCGAAGAAAAAGTGACCATGCTCGCCGGGGCAGATACCTGGCGCACGCATACGATCGAACGTTTGGGCATCTCACCCCTAAAAGTGACCGACGGCCCCAACGGTGTGCGTGGTGAGAATAAAGACAACAAGAGCCAAAGCTCTGCCAGTTTCCCCATCGGCACTGCGATGGGCGCAACCTGGAACCCCGACCTTGTGCGTGAGATTGGCGTTGCGCTCGGCGAAGAGACGAAGACCAAGGGCGCTCATGTGCTGCTTGGCCCGACGGTGAACGTTCATCGGCATCCGATGGCAGGACGTAATTTTGAGTGCTTCTCTGAAGACCCTCATCTCTCGTCACGCATGGGCGTTTCCTATATTCAGGGCGTGCAGAGCGAAGGCGTGGGGACTTGTATCAAGCATTTTGTTGCCAACGATCAAGAGCATGAGCGTTTCTCGATCAGCTCAGAAGTGGATGAGCGCACTTTGCGTGAAATCTATTTGCCCGCTTTCAAAGCCGCTGTCGAAGAATCCCAACCGTGGACGATAATGTCCGCCTATAACCGTGTGAATGGCATTCATGTCAGTGAAAATAAAAAACTGCTGAACGAAATTCTCAAAGATGAATGGGGTTTCGACGGCATGGTCATCTCCGATTGGTACGGCACTTATTCTGAGAATGTCCCCGCCGCTGGCCTCGACCTTGAGATGCCCGGTCCCGCCCGCTGGATGGGCGAAAAGGTGTTTGAAGCCGTACAAAAAGGCACACTCGATGAAGCTGTCGTAGATGATAAAGTGCTGCGCATCTTACGCACGTTGGAACGTGTTGGAGCACTCGATAATCCCGGTATTGCCGAAGAGCAGTCCATTGACAACCCTGCCCATCGTGAATTGATCCGTAAAGCGGGAAGTGAAGCCATCGTGCTCCTCAAAAACGACGATAATTTACTTCCCTTACACGAGAAAAAACGCTCAATAGCCATTATAGGACGACCAGCGAAAAAAGCTACTTTCCAAGGTGGGGGTAGCTCCGAAGTTAACCCACATTATGTTGTCCATCCACTCGAAGCCATCGAAAATCGCTATGGCGATGCCTTCGAGATCAACTACGCACCCGGTCCATCCATCCATCGTATGTTCCCCCTGCTCGAAGAAGTGCATTTAACTGCAACCAATGGCACACAAGGCTCAATCAGTGTTCAGCAATTTGATAACACTGAGTTGAAAGGCAAACCCTTCAAAGAATTTTTAGCCGGTGGGACGCAGCAAGCCTGGTTTGGCGAAAAAGCGCTTGACCACGACCCCGCTGCATTTTCCCTTCGTATGGAAGGCAGTTGGACGGCACCTAAAACAGGCACCTACACCTTCTCTCTTGTTGCCGTTGGGCGCGCTCGCTGGTGGCTGGGTGATGAAAAACTATTGGATTGGTGGGATTTAAAGGAATTTAAACAGCCCGAAAATTTCGATGGCATCGTTGATGAGTGGATTCGTGAGACGAAGGAAGTTCATCTCGAGGCCGGAGAGACATACCCGATCAAGGTCGAATTCGCATCCCTGCCCGGCGGACGCTGGCGTACCATTCGGCTTGGTTGCTTGCCCCCACAACCTGCCGATCCCATAGCGGATGCCGCTAAGCTCGCTCGAGAAGCGGATGTGGCCATCGTCTTCGCCGGTCTCACATTCGAGTGGGAAGGCGAAGGTCAGGATCGCATCAATATGGACTTGCCCAGCAAGCAAGATGAGTTGATCGAAGCTGTTGCTGCCGCCAACCCGAAGACCGTCGTGGTGCTGAACTCCGGGTCGCCCCTGCACATGCCGTGGGTGGACAAAGTCAAATCCATTTTGCAGATGTGGTATCTCGGGCAGGAAGCGGGCAACGCCATCACCGATGTGCTTTTCGGTGAGACCGAGCCTGCTGGCCGTTTGCCGACCACCTTCCCAAAGCGGATCGAAGATAACCCCGCACATCTCAACTTCCCCGGCGAGAATGGGAAAGTGCGTTATGGTGAAGGTCTTTTTGTTGGCTATCGTTATTACGATGAAAAGAAAATCGAGCCGCTCTTCCCCTTTGGGCATGGGTTTTCGTACACATCCTTTGTTTACGATGCATTAAACGCCGAAAAGATCGGGGACGAGGTAAAAGTTCAGGTCGCAGTGACCAACTCAGGGTCACGAGCGGGGCAGGATGTTGTTCAGGTCTATGTGCGGGATGTGAAATCCAGTTTGGTACGCCCATCCAAGGAATTGAAATCCTTCGCAAAAGTTACGCTGGATGCAGGCGAAACCAAGACCGTCACGCTGACGCTCAAAGAGTCCGATCTGGCATTTTATGATGATGCAAAATCGGCATGGGTAACGGAAAAGGGCGAATTTGAGATTTTGGTCGGACGCTCGGCTGGCGATATTTTGCTCTCAGAAAAGTTGGTCTGGTGATGATCGATCCCCGTTTTGTAGAGATTTCTGAATATACGGGCGAGGGCTATCGTCCGCTCGTCGATTATGGAGAATGGCGCGTTGCCATTCTCCGCTATATCGATGAACTTGAGCCTGAAAATATCACCTTCATGGAGCGGCACAACGAGACCGACGAGGTTTTTGTGCTGCTCGAGGGGCGTTGCACTTTATTTGTGGGCGAGGGGGAGGATATCCACGCTGTAGAGATGGAGCCGCATAAGCTCTACAATATCAAGCGGGGCGTTTATCACAGCCACACACTCAGCAAAGATGCGATTGTGCTGGTTGTGGAGAATAGGGATACGGGGGATGAGAATTCGGAGCAGGTCAGTTTGACGGATGAGCAGCGGAAGGTTATCAAAGCAGAATAAGAATATATCTACTACGTCATCACAGTTACAAACTCAGCGCTATATGGTTAGGTCGCATGGTAGCTATCGTGGTTGGCTTTAGTGCGGCCCTTGTCTTCGGGAAGTTATGGGGGAGACCATGATCTTATCGTCATGATAGAAATTATGGCCCGAAGGGCATCGCTGATTTCAAGCTGGGGACGAGAGTAAACTTCCCGCTACCGACCACAAGACTCATAACCCGGAGGTTGTAGGTTCGAGTCCTACCCCCGCTACTGAAAAAACGCAGACTAAAAGTCTGCGTTTTTGGTTTAAAACTTAATATTCACTATTTTTCACTAGAGCAAATTATTCTCTCGTTAGAGGAAAGAAGGGACCTTACGAGAGAAGTCTAACAAATTCCCTAAATATAGCAACCATCGCATAGGAATCCATTTTGCAATACTCTAAAAGAGCTGTTTTTGTCTTTTCCGCTTTATGATCTGGCAATTCATCGTTAACTAAATCCCACCATGCCATCATTGCTTGATCTCCTTTGCCGATTTCCATGCCTTCATAACTTAGCTCCGGGAGCATAACGGGCAAAACTTTCTTAATCGACCAACTGCCAAAGAAATCAGGGTGAAGATAAAAGCCTTTTTTTATAAAATCTCCAAGATCGTAAATACGCTCATTGAGATTACTTAAGAAATCTACATGATCGGGATGGATTGCCATCATCTCTTTATTTCTGCCTGTCTCAAATGCCTTGTTCCAAACGAAAACGGTGCCTGTATTTCCGATATCTTCGCTCAGCTTTTTAATCAACGAAATGGATGGGTCAGCTTTTGTGATGGATAGATGCTCTGAGTGGAGGACATCTCCATCGTAGATGTCCATTCTATGCAGGGAATACTGGAAAACCATCTGTTGTTGGGGATGATACCCGTCAAAAAGTGGAATGGCTGAAAGAAAAGTTTCGTAATCCAGGAAATACAATGGATATTCAAAATTTTCAAATTCTCGCTTGATCGCTTTTTTATCAATATACGTTTTATTGTTCTTTGTTACCTCTACGATCCTCCTCTGTTTGTCATTGAACGGAAAGGTGTCAGGGACATCTTTTATATCTAATATCCCTTGCTCTAATAATTGAACTTTCTTCTTTTCACTAATTCTGGGAATGGTATAAATTGAATGTTTAGGAAGGTCTGGGTGGCATAAATCAGGACAAGGACAATTTTTAGGTGTATAGCAATATTGAATACCTTCGGGCGAATCAGCAGTTGCTATTTCAAGAGCCTTTTCTCTGTTTGAAGAAATCTCAATAAGACGGTCCTCAACTTCCTTGGAAATATCTTCAGTAGAAAAGAGTTTTTGAATATCTAAAGATGATTGACGAATATAATCCTTATTCAGATGGAGAACATAAACGTGGTCTATTTTGATGTCTTTAGTTGCGATGAGATACTGAAAGGCAGCATCAAAAATGAATTCTTTTTTGTTTCTAGTGCTGCTTTTGATTTCGTAAAGGTCATAAGACTTGCTTTTTGGCTTGAGTACTAATGCATCTGTTCTCGCTAAAAACTGCTTGTCTGTAAACACTCTTTGAAACTCGATACTTTCCCCTTCAGCCTTATTGAGAATATATTGCTCAAGATATTTTTCGGCTAATTCTTCTGCCTGATATCCTTGCTCTGCGAGATGAGTCTCAAATCTTGTCAAATTATGGTTTATCTTTTCGTGCTTGTCTGCCCATAAATGTAAGGGAGCATCCAGAAAAAGTTGAAAGTCTGATTTTGTGATAGTGAAAGATTTATCCATGGCCTTATCATATCTCAAATAAGGTAAAGTGGAAAAGAGTATAAGACCTTCCTCCACTTCCTAGTGATGGTAGAGTAGGCCACGCGGCGCTTTTATTGCGGCACATTCTTTGCACACTTTTAATCCAATGCTATGTGCGCGGGTCCTTTCGGAGCGTACCCAGCTACAATGTTGGCAGCAAGTGCATAAGCATTGACCAACTTCACTGCACGAGCGATCAGCGCTTTGTACGAGGGTGAATTATGGTGATTTTGAACTCAGGCACATCAAGTGATTGTATGACATTTGCACAGCAATCGTATGACGTTTGCATCTGTTTATGTATCCTAACTGATTTACAATTGGCAAGAGTTTATTGTGATTTTTTGTACAATAAGCTTCGGGCAAAGAGAATATCATCTTTGAATCAAGTTTCAAAAGGTATATATCTATGAAAGAATCAATTCAAAAAGTGATCGAGGAGTATGGGGGAGACCGTAGTCGTTTAATGGATATTTTGATCGCTATTCAGGATAAGTATCGATATATTCCTGAAGATGCGATTGGCATTCTTGCGGATCAACTTGGTCTCTCGAAGGTTGATGTGAAGCAAACCATTACCTTCTACCATTTCTTTACATTGGAACCTGTTGGGGAGTATGCCATATATCTCAATGACAGTGCGGTGGCCAATTTCAAAGGCCGAGCTGAAGTTGTTCAGGCTTTTGAAGATGAATTGGGCATTCCCTTCAATGGCGTTACTAAAGATGGGCTGATCGGGATATGGGATACCGCTGATATAGGTATGAACGATCAGGAACCGGCAGCACTTATTAATGGGACAGTGTTCACCAACCTGACCCCGGATAAAGTAAGGAGTTTGGTTGCTGGTATGAGAGCTGGCAAAGATGTGCCAGAGCTTATGACGGTTATTGACGTTGAATTGAGTGGCCCTGCCCTCTTATCAACTATGGTGAAGAATAATATTCGCCAAAAGGGTGCAATTTTATTTTCTGATGCTTATGAAGTTGGATATGCTTTACGACAGGCAATTAACGGGACCCCGAAAGAGGTCGTTGAGGAAGTAAAGAAGTCTAATCTTCGCGGGCGCGGTGGTGCAGGTTTCCCGGCAGGACTCAAATGGGATTTCTGCCGACAAACTCGCGGTGAGGAAGTTTACGTGGTTTGCAACGCGGACGAAGGAGAGCCGGGCACCTTTAAAGACCGGGTCATACTCACGGAATTGCCCAAACTTCTCTTCGAAGGGATGGCGATTGCCGGCTACGCTATTGGGGCAAAGCAGGGCATCGTCTATCTGAGATATGAATATCGCTATATGCTGGCGTATCTGGAAAGTATTCTTCAAGAACTACGAGAACTAAACTTGCTCGGCAAGAATATTGCAGGAAAAGCCGGATTTGATTTTGATATCCGTATCCAGCTCGGCGCAGGCGCTTATGTCTGCGGGGAAGAAACTGCGCTCATTGAATCAATGGAAGGCAAGCGAGGTGAACCACGTAACCGACCTCCGTTCCCTGTTCAAGCGGGCTATCTAAACAAACCTACTGTTGTGAATAATGTTGAAACCCTTTGTTCTGTCGTCCAGGTGATCAATGAAGGTGCTGAGTGGTTCAAATCCTTTGGCACCAAAGATTCATCAGGGACAAAACTTCTCAGCATCTCCGGTGATTGTAAAAATCCCGGCATCTACGCAGTGGAGTGGGGGGTAACTATAGAAAAGTTGATGCGGCGAACTGGGGCAAATAATATTCAAGCTGCCCAGATCGGTGGGCCATCTGGTGTCTGTATCGGTCCGGATCAGTTTAACCGGGTAATTGCATTTGAAGACTTAGCGACCGGTGGTTCTGTGATCTTTATTAGCGAAGAACGTGACCTCCTAAGAGACGTTGTCTTGAACTTTATGAATTTCTTCATTGAAGAGTCTTGCGGATCATGCGGTCCTTGCCGATCGTTGAATGTTATTTTGCGAAATAAGCTACTCAAGATACTGGATGGCAAGGGTGGAAGCCAGGATATCGATGAACTATACAAATGGGCCGGAGTCGGAAGATCAGTTAATCGCTGTGGGCTGGGCCAGACTGCCGCCAATCCGATCCTTACGTCCATCGAAAACTTCCGCCACCTGTATGAAGACCTGGTACAGATGAATGAAAGCTTTGTCTCTGCCTTTGACATGGAAGCCGCTGTGGCAGAATCGTGTGAAGCCGTCGGTCGAGAACCCAATCTTTCTCACTAGGCGACTGAAAAGGAAATATCATGAAAAAAGCTGAAAAAATCACTTTCAAAATTGATGGGCAAAGCTGTTATGCCTGGCCCGGTCAATCGATCATTGATGCAGCAAAGGATAACGGAATTTACATCCCTTCCCTATGTCATGTTGAAGGTCTCAAACCCGCTGGCTCCTGCCGGATCTGCAATGTGACGGTAAATGGCCGCAATATGACCGCCTGTACAGCTCCGGTGGGGGAGGGAATGGTCGTGGAGAATAACACGCCTGAATTGAATGAACTGCGCAAGACAATTATCGAAGTTTTATTTGTCTCAGGTAATCACTTCTGCCCATCTTGCGAAAAAAGTGGAGATTGCGAATTACAAGCTGTGGCTTACCGGTACCAGATGATGGTCCCGCAGTTTCCCTATGAGTTTCCGGTCAAAGGCGTTGATGCCCGACCTGATCTGCTCTTTCATGATCGCAACCGCTGCATCATGTGCAAGCGATGTGTGCGTGGTATAGAAAAAGATGGGAAAGCCGTCTTCGCCTATAGCGGACGTGGCGGCGAACATCTTCAAATTTCAATGGATATTGAACTGGCTTCACAATTATCAGAAGAAGAAGCGCTGGAAGCCATGGAAATTTGTCCTGTCGGTGCGATCTTGAAAAAAGAACGTGGCTTTGCGACACCGATCGGGGAGCGTAAATATGACAAGGCCCCGATTGGCAGTGAAATTGAAAACAGCTTTAAACAGGATTGACTATTATGAGTAAAAAAGTTTTAGCGACAACTTCACTGGCAGGATGCTTTGGTTGCCATATGTCATTTTTAGACATAGATGAGAGAATTCTGGAACTCATCGAGTTAGTGGAGTTCAACAAATCTCCAGTGGATGATATTAAAACCTTCACCAAGGAATGTGATATTGGCTTGATCGAAGGAGGTTGCTGTAATAGCGAAAATATCGAGGTACTAAAAGAATTTCGCAAACACTGCAAAATTCTGGTTTCAGTAGGCGAGTGTGCCATTATGGGTGGTTTGCCCGCTCTAAGAAATGGCATTTCCATCAAAGAGTGTCTGGAAGAAGCCTATCTCAATGGCCCCACTGTCGGTGAGAATACTGAGAAGATCATGCCCAATGATGAAGAGCTCCCGATGCTCCTGAACAAGGTATATCCCTGCCATGAGATCGTCAAGGTCGATTATTACTTGCCGGGATGCCCGCCACGAGCGGACTTGATCTGGAATGCGCTTATTGCATTGGTCACTGGCGATGAGTTGAAACTCCCCTACGAAGTTGTGAAATTTGATTAATAGGAAATTGGTATGTCAAAAAAAATAACCATTGAACCGGTAACCCGAGTTGAAGGTCACGGCAAAGTGACAATCCATCTCGATGACAAGAATAATGTTGATTACACAAGATTGCATATCGTCGAATTTCGGGGATTTGAGCGCTTCATCCAGGGGCGTCCATATTGGGAAGCACCTGTTTTGGTGCAACGTCTGTGCGGTATCTGTCCCGTAAGCCATCATCTGGCAGCTGCAAAAGCTCTGGACGTGCTTGTCGGTGCAGGAACAGGAGAGAAGCTTACTCCCACCGGCGAAAAAATGCGTCGCCTGATGCATTATGGCCAAATGTTTCAGTCCCATTCGCTGCACTTTTTCCACCTTGCATCTCCCGACCTGCTCTTTGGCATTGACGCTGATCCTGCTATCCGTAACGTGATCGGTGTTGCGTTAGAGCACAAAGAGCTGGCTGTACAGGGCGTGATGATGCGCAAATTCGGACAGGAGATCATCCGCGCCACAGCCGGGAAGAAAATTCACGGCACAGGCGCGATTCCCGGTGGGATCAATAAACATCTCACTCCCGCAGAAAAAGATGAGTTTATCAATGGTACAGATCCGCTCAATATCGACAAGATGGTCGAGTGGTCGCAGGAAGCCTTGGCCTTCTTTAAAGAGTATTACGTCAAGAACAAGAGCTTTATTGATGATTTCGCGGCATTCCCTTCCAGTCACATGAGTCTGGTGCGAGAAGATGGCGCTCTGGATCTGTATCATGGCGTGCTACGCGCAGTTGATGCCGATGGCAAGAAGATATTGGATGATGTGGATTATCAGGATTATGAACAGTATATTGAAGAAGAGGTTCGCTCCTGGACCTATATGAAGTTCCCCTATCTCAAACATTTGGGCAAGAAAAAGGGTTGGTACCGAGTCGGCCCCCTGGCTCGGTTGAACACCTGTGACTTTATCCCAACCCCGCTTGCACAGGCCGAACTGGAAGAGTTCAGAGCATTAACCAACGGCAAACCGAATGGGCACTGTCTCCACTATCATTACGCCCGCCTGATCGAGATACTCCACTCAGCAGAAGTCATGCGAGACTTGCTCTATGACCCTGATCTGATGAAAGGTGATTTAACCGTAACGGGCACCAAAGTCAACAAGGGGATTGGGGTGATCGAAGCCCCGCGCGGGACCTTGTTCCACCATTATGAGATCAATGACCATGACCAGATCACGCGCGCGAACCTGATCGTATCCACTACAAATAACAACGAACCAATGAACCAGTCTGTTAATCAGGTCGCACATTCGTGGATGGATGGTCAACCCGAGATCACCGAACCGATGATGAACGCGGTCGAGGTTGCCATTCGGGCTTACGATCCCTGTCTGAGTTGTGCTACCCACGCCCTTGGACAGATGCCGCTTGAGATCTCGCTTTTTGATGCTGACGAAAATCTGCTGGACACCAGGCGAACTTAAATTCTGATGCAAACACTGATCTATGGTTACGGCAACCTGGGACGTCAGGATGACGGCTTGGGTATCCTGCTAAGTCAAAAGCTGGAAGCTTGGGTATCCGAGCAGGGATTGCCGGGCTTTGAGTTTGAGAATAATTACCAACTGAATATTGAAGATGCAGCCGAGATCGCTAATAAAGACCTGGTGATCTTTGCTGACGCATCCGAAGAGAAAATTGATGATTTCTGTTTGAGTGTTGTGGATGGGAGTAAAGAGCTTTCATTCACCACTCATGCAGCTTCGCCGGGTTATATTGTTCAACTCTGCAATGAACTCTTCCAGGAAAAACCCTTTGTGCTATTGCTGCATATCAAAGGCTATGAATGGGCTTTTCAGGAAGGGCTTTCTAAGAGAGCAGAAGAAAATCTGGATCAGGCCATTGAGTATATGAAAACTCTGTTGGAGGACACGGAAACAACCTTAGAATCAAGGGAAAGATTAAGGTTTTGCTAGATACTGATCTTTCCAAATTATCGATCAGAACGTTCTCCATCTTCCTCTTCCCCCCGAAAGTAAATAAAAAGAATACAACCTGCGTTACGACGCAGGTTGTATCATAAATACTAAAATATTTTTGTTGTCAGTAGAACGACAGTAAAAAGTATGGCCTTTAATTTAGGGCTAGTAAATAGCGCCAAGGCCAACTATATAACTATTCTACTTCTTATCTGTTATCGTGAGATAGGCTCCTGTAATATAGTTTCCAAGCTGCTCGATCACATATTCCTGCTTTGAAATGATCGCGTTTACAATATCGCCGATCGAAATAATGCCTACTAATTCATCATCGACAACAACAGGGAGGTGACGAATGTGTTTGTCCGTCATTAATGCCATACACTCTTCAGTAGTGTTTTCTGGTTTGACGAAAACTACTCTTTTGGTCATGATTTCCTTAACAGGTAGTGTCTTTTCAGACTTTCCCGCAAGGGTAACCTTTCGGGCATAATCGCGTTCAGAAAAAACCCCTACCACCTTTCCGTTTTCCAGGACAACCAAGGCCCCTACACCTTTTTCAGACATGGATCTAAGAGCGTCGAAAACAGTTGTATCCGGGGATATTGACCAGATTTCATGGCCTTTTTCTGAAAGGATTTCTTTTACGGTTGTGGTTTTTGGCATTGTATTCTCCTTATTCAGACTATAGTTTGTGATTGCTTTCACATAAACAACAGTATACACCAAAAGACATTATCTTGGTAGATTTTGTAGTATTTAATGACCACGAATCGAATTTCTGATCATCATTTAATATTGAAAAATGAGATGGGGTTACATACAAATAGCATTCGCTTGAAAAATACTATTCGAACTACTATGGCGAATGCTTGATAGAAAACCTCCCTCGGTCTGTAATAAAAAAACTAAAAGGTTTTCTGCTATGAAAGTAAGAAAAAGCTATAATTTTTTCTCATACAGTCGATGTTTTTTATAAAACTCGATCCCGAAATTATTATGCATTTCACGGAGCATATTTTCATTGTCAGTGCGGATCTGTACGACCTCCGCATGGCGAAACTGTCCACTTTCTTGGGCAGATTTATTGATCTCGCTAAAGAGAATTGCCAAGCCGCCTGAACCGCGATACTTCTCTAATAAGCCTGCACCGTTGAAATTAAGCCAATCGGTTTTTTTCTTTTCGCGAAGAGCCTTTACCCAGCCAAAGGGGAGCAGTTTTCCGCGTGTTTTTTGGATAGCGGCAGAAATATCGGGGTATGCCAGCACAAAGCCGACAGGTTTTTCCCCTTTGAGCACGACTTTCACAAGTTTTGGGTCGGCGATCCAGATAAGTTGCTCACCCAGCGAGGCAATTTCTTCATCCGTGATCGGCACATTTGTCCCCGCATCGCCGAGCGAGCCATTATAAAGCTCTTTTAAATGGGGCAAAAGAGCACGCAGGTCTTTCGCATTTTTATATCGTGCCACCTGCAAGCCCCTTCGTTTTTGGACACGTGCTGCAACGCGATGGATACGCTCGTCGAAGGGCGTTTCCGAATTGAGATAGCCAGATACCGTCTCACGATTCATCGTGAAGCCCTGTTTCTCAACCAACTTTACATAATATTCGGGATTATAAGGCTGTCCAAAAGCAGGACGATGTTCGAAACCTTTGACAAGAAGTCCATTCCCGTCCATGGGTGTGAAACCATGCGGCCCCATTAGAATGTCGAGACGACGCGCACGTGCCCATTGGCTTGCTGCCGAGAAAAGGGCATCTGCTACAGCTTCATCATCTACCGTTTCAAAGAGATAAAAGAAAGCTGTATTCTCGCCCCGAAAATCATTGAAGCGGTGATTATCCATAACGCAGATGCGCCCGAGCAGGTCGCCATTTTGGCGGGCGATGAAAAATGCCGCCTCTGAATGTTGATAAAAGGGGAACCTGTTTGGGTCAAGAACGAGACGCGCATCCCCAGCCAATGGCGGTACCCATTGAGGGATGTTGCGATATATCTCGAAGGGCAGATCCAGAAAATCCCGGATTTCTTTTTTGTTGGAGAGATCGATCTGGGTGATTTGCATATTTTCTACAGAAAGACTTTTGTAGTCTGGTAATTTACGCTGCCTGCCGTGCTTTCTCATCCTCTGCGCGTTTTGACATTTGTTTACGCAGGGAGGTGATATCGGCATCAATAAAGAACATGGTGCCAAAATAGAAGAGGAAACTCAAGCCCCAGGCAATGAGTGAGATGCTCAAAATGGCGTTATGCATGGAGGAAGCATCTGCGATGATCCCTGCTAAAAGGGGAGCAGTAGCTGCGCCTGCGTTTTCGATGAAATATTCAACCGATTGCGCCGTACTGCGTACTTCTGGCATTGTCACGTCGTAAACGGTGGAAACCACATTTGGCGAAGAGAAAGGCATAAAAAGGGCAGCAATTGCCATAAAAATGAAGAAGGTTGTGCGTGCTTCGATGGGGGCATTAAGTGCCAGCGAAAGGAAAATGGCGCCCATAATTACACCGATGCTGGAGACGATAACGCGTCCTTTAAGCGTGCGTTTGAAGAGCCAGTCACCCAGTGCGCCGCCCACGAAGTATCCACCCGCAAGGATGAGTATGACCGGAGCCATTGTCATCAGAACGCTGCCTTCGTCGTAACCGCGTTCCTTGGCGAGATAGTCAAAGAAGAAATAGGTGATGACATTCCAGGGGAAGACACCGGCGAAACCTTGCAGAAGCACAAACCACATGGTTTTCTTTTTGAAGACGTCTTTGGCGGCATCCCACGAGAAGTTGAATTGACCGATTTCGTCCATGCCTTCAAATTCGGGTTCGGCTTTTCCGCGTGGCATCTCTTTTACGCCGAAATAGATGGTGATGGAGAGAACGATGCCCAATGCACCAGTGATGTAGAATACCGTTCGCCAGCCAATCACAGGAGCGAGCATTAATGCCATCACCATTCCAACCAAATAGCCGATGGGCTGACTGAGCTGCAAAAGGCCATAGACTTTGCTGCGTTTATCCGGCTCAAAATAATCGGCAATCAAACTGTATAAGCCGGGATAAGATGAATCATCTACACCGGTTGATGCACGGGTGATAACAAAGGGAATATATGAGCGGACAATGGCGCTAAGCCAGGTTGTTGATCCCCAGATAAGGGATGCGAGGGCAAGCAGTTTTGAACGTGCATAGCGGTCGTATAAATATCCCCAAATCGGATACAAGACCGTGCTAACGATCAGCGCACCAGAAATAATCAACCCAAATTGGGTATTGGTGATTCCAAATTCTTCGCTAATGGGTCCTTTGAGCGGACCGATGAGTAATTTGTCAGTTTGATGAAGGAGCATAAAGGCAAAGAAAATGCCAACAACTTTCCAGCGATAGCGTTTTGGTTTTGTCATGTGGTGTCCTCAAGCAATAGGGGAAATGAATGCATAAAGTTTATATTAGAAGAAAAGGTGTGTCAAACAAAAAGCCTCCCAAAAGGGAGGCTTGAAAAATTATTGAAGATGACAGTCACTTCTCAAATGACTGTCATCTGTGAGCGATTATTTTCCAAGAAAAAGGGTGACGGCTGCGCCCAGAGCGAAGACGCCTGTCAACCAGCCAGGGGCAGTAAAGAGGCCGAATGCAGCAAGACCTGCAAAGAGGAAAAAGAGAAGCATAAACCAGGTAGAAAGAGCTTTGGGCATATTCATTTTAAATCTCCTTTGGGGTAATTAATTGGCAAAATTGCCAAGTTACTTAAATAAACCCAATTTTGTCCGAATAGTTACAAGATTGAGAAAGAATTCCCCAAAATGGTACAATCACCACCTTATGACAGCTCCCTCCCTCGCCTCCGAATTCACCATTTCTCGCACACATAAAACCAATCGCAGCACCCCTGCACGCTGGATATGGTCGCATACCATCCGCTATTGGTGGATACTCATCATCATCGTTATTGGCGCGTTGGGCAATGCCAGTTTGGCAGGTATCATGCCCGTTTATGTTGGCGATGCTTTCAACGCCATCACTGCCGAAACACCGCAACCCGAAAAACTACTTCCTCTAATGTGGCTGATCATCGCCTCGCAGATCATTCGCGGCATTTTACAACTCGGGCGCAATTTTGGCGCAGACCTTGTCGCTCAAAAGCTGGAGCGTAATATCCGCGACGAGCTATATGTCTCCTTGCTTGGCAAGAGCATGACCTTTCACAATATCCAACCCGTTGGCGATACGATGGCACGCGCCACGAACGATGTTCGTGAGATCAACTTCATGTATAGCCCGGGCATAAATCTTGTTATTGGTTCACTTACTTTTCTCGCGATGCCATTTCTTTATGCCCCACGTTATCATCCTGCATTGCTACTCACGCCAACGCTCTTCGCTATCGCCTATTTCATCGCGCTTTGGGAATATCTCCACAGCTTGCGCCCTATCACGGAAGCTGTGCGCGAAACCTTTGGCAAGATGAATACGCGTTTGGCTGAAGCCCTCGATGGTATCGAAACCGTCAAAGGCGCGGCGCAAGAAAAATCTGAAGTAAAACTATTCAATCGACAAGCTGGCAATTTCCGAAATGCCTTCGTTAAGCAAGGTGATCTCGAAGCTCGCTTCGTGCCCATGCTTCTTTACGGAATGGCTCTCGGCGGTGGTCTGCTTCATTCGCTCCTGCTTCTGCGTCAGGGAGAGATCGATGCCGGAGCAGTCGTTGCTTATGTTGGTCTCTTGCAAATGCTCATGTTTCCCACCTTTGCCTCTACTTTTGCCTACACCCAAGTTTCATTGGGGATGGCAAGCGCCCGCCGTATTCTCGAATTGATCAACAGTCAAACGGATCTTGATCAAAATACGGATGGCTTCGCCGGGGACATGCGTGGGGAAATTTGCTTCCGTCAAGTGGATTTTTCCTACGCCCCAAGAGATTCCGTTTTATCGGAAATCGACTTTTCTGTGGAACCCGGGCAAACCGTTGCCATTGTTGGGCAAACGGGAGCGGGTAAAACCTCCCTCGTTAAATTGCTCAATCGCACCTACGACGTAACCGCTGGTGAAGTCCTCGTTGATGGCGTAAATGTCCACGACTGGAATTTGGCCTCTTTGCGTCAACAGATCTCCATCATCGAACAGGATATTTTCCTCTTCTCCGACTCCATCGCCGAGAACATTGCCTTTGGCAAACCGGATGCCACACAAGAAGAAATTATCGCCGCCGCAAAATCGGCCCAAGCACACGAATTTATTCTCAGCTTCGAAAAAGGCTACGAAACCACTCTCGGCGAACGCGGCGTGACCCTCTCCGGCGGGCAACGTCAACGCTTGGCGCTGGCGCGTGCTTTCCTGACCGATCCACGCATCCTCGTCCTCGATGATTCCACATCCGCCATCGACAGCGCAACCGAAGATAATATCCAGCGCGCCATCGCTGTCGCAGCAAAGGGACGGACCACATTTCTGATTACACATCGCCTTTCTCAAATCCGCTGGGCAGATTTGATCATTGTCCTGAAAAACGGCAAAATTGCCGCCATCGGCTCACACGATGATCTGATGAAAAGCAGTGAAGCGTATAAGCGCATTTTTTCTGAATAAAGAATTATGAGGCTATAACGTGCAAAAGAAACTAATCCCATTTATTATTCTTCTTTGTCTGTTATTGGCTTTAGTATCTTGCAGAACAATAAAAAAAGAACAGGATGAATTCGCGCCAACAATTTTATCTACGCCACTTCCCTTTATAGAGTCCGAAGAAATTGAATATCCGCTTGCATCGCTTTACGTCTCACCGCACGGAAACAATGATAACAACGGAGAGAGCCGAGAGGAAGCCTTTGCCACAATAGGATACGCACTTGAATTGGCAGAAGAAGGAGATGTGATTTCAATTCTCGAAGGAATTTATACAGAAGGGATTGAAGTAGAAGAATTAAATAAAATCACAATTATCGGAGAAGGCGACGCGATCCTTGATGGACAGCGCAAAATTAGAATGGGTATCTGGTGCGAGTATTGCGAAGATATAACTTTTGCTAATCTCACTTTTCGAAATTACACCGATGTCGGTATCGGCGTATATTTAAGTGACCAAATCCTGATGCAGAATCTTGTCGTACACAATAATGGCTTTGCAGTGCAATTGAAGGAATGGGAATTTGAAGGCTATGGAATAATGGTTGATGAGTCGAGCAATGTCTCAATAACACATAATGTGGTTTATGAAAACGGACCTAACCCACAAATTTCCCCTGATTTTTTAATGGGAACGGGTATTAACATTTACGCTTGCACCCACTGCCAAATGAACTATAACCAAGTTTACAAGAATATTGGCGGAACCCTCGTAGAAGACAGCGTAGATATATTGGTTGAAGGCAATGAAGTTTGGGGCAATGATTTAGACGCAAGCATTGACGAATGGTGGGATGGCGGCGTATGGGTGGATGGCGGGCATGATATCACCATTCGCAATAATATCTTTCGTGACAATCTTGGTCCCGGCATTCAAATCAGCAATGAAAATAACCAAGATGTATACGGCTATTTGTTGGAAAATAATACCAGTACAGGCAATTATTTTGGCGTCTATCTCTGGAACTTTGGCACCAATGACTTTCCTGATGAAAATATACTAAGGTTGATTGGAAATACGATATCAAAGAATTCACAAAAAGATATTTTGATCACAGATTGGGAATGTCCTCCAGATGACCCTTGTGATTAAAAACGTGAAAATCCCTCTTCCAACTGCCCCGATTTGCATTTCAAAACTACTCTCTAAAAACTGGATACTAAAAAATGGGCTTTTTCTCCGGCTTAGGCGCCGAAAATTACGACAGACAATACTCAGACCGTGAACTGCTCAAACGGATCGTGGAGAATTTTTCACCACAGCGCAAGCGAATACTCAGCATTTCTGCGCTTGTAACGATGGTGGCGTTAATTAGTGCCGCCACACCAATAATCATCAGTCGCAGCCTCGAAGCTCTCGATACTCGTCCTACAATGGAGGCAACGCTGCTTATTGGTGGCGGCGTTTTTATGATCGGGGTATTCAACTGGGGCATTAATTGGCTTCGCCGTGCTATCACAGCCCGTGCTATTGGCGACGTAGTTCTTGACCTTCGCACGCAAGCCTTTGGTGCTGCCGCTGAACACGATCTCTCTTTTTATGACAAATTTTCATCGGGGCGTATTGTTTCGCGTATTACCTCCGATACCAAAGATTTCGGACAACTTGTTACCATCGCTACCGATGTGACTGCCCAGGTCATCCAAGCCAGCATCCTCTTGGTCGTCCTTTTCCGCACTGAATGGAAACTGACCCTGCTTGTGCTGCTCTACTTGCCGGTCATCTTTTGGATCACATCCAGCTTTCGCAAGATGGCACGTAAAGTGACGCGCAACGGAATGCGCGCGATGGCAGAAGTCAACGCGACCATCAAAGAAACTGTCAGTGGCATTTCTGTGGCAAAGAATTTCCGCCAAGAAATGAGCATTTTTGAAACCTTCGATAGCGCAAACCAGGAATCGTATCGTGTTAATGTGCGGCGCGGTTTTGTGCTCGCGTTGGTTTTTCCCACGTTGAATGCCCTCGGTGGTATCGCAACCGCGATCATGGTTTATGTTGGCGGATGGAGCACGGTACAGGGCGGCATTACTGTTGCCGCTTGGTATCTTTTTCTACTCAGTCTGAATCATTTTCTTTTCCCCATTATGAATCTCTCAGCTTTTTGGGCGCAGATTCAGCAAGGGTTATCGGCAGCAGAGCGGATTTATGCACTTGTCGATGCCGATCCAAATGTTTTGCAGGAAGATGCTCAAGAGGTGAGGCAACTGGAAGGTGGAGTCCGTTTCGAGAATATCGATTTTCACTATATCCCCTCGGAGCCGATCCTTTCTCGTTTCAACTTGCTCATTCCACCCGGAGAGAATCTCGCCCTGGTCGGGCATACCGGTGCGGGGAAATCCTCTATCGCTAAATTAATTGCCCGCTTCTATGAATTCCAATCTGGTAAACTCACCCTCGATGGACGCGATATCCGCTCCTTTGATTTGACCTCCTATCGTCGCGAATTGGGAATCGTTTCGCAAGTGCCCTTTTTGTTTTCTGGCACAGTGGCTGAGAATATCCGCTACGCACGCCCCGAAGCGACCGAGACCGAGATGCTAAAAATGGCCAAGAAAATCGGTGATGGTGAATGGTTGGAAACCTTGCCCAATGGTTTCGATAGCGAAGTCGGCGAGCGCGGTGCACGCCTTTCGATGGGTCAAAGGCAATTGGTTGCATTGATGCGCGTGCTGATCCAGAACCCCGCTATTTTTATTCTCGATGAAGCGACTGCCAGCATTGACCCTTTCACCGAATGGCAGATCCAGCAAGCCCTGAATTTGATCTTGGAGAATACGACCAGCATCCTGATCGCGCATCGCCTTTCGACGATCAAATCTGCCGACCGCATTTTGGTGATGGATGATGGCGGTATCATGGAAGAGGGTAACCACGACAAACTACTCGCGCAAAATGGGCATTATGCAGAGTTGTATAATACTTATTTTCGGCATCAGTCTTTGTCTTATGTTGAGAAGCAGAGGGAAGTGATTAGGGATTAGAATGTACGCTCTCTGAGCAGGGCACTGAACAAATATGAAGTACGCAGACGAAGAGCGGTTTTATAGATATTCGTCGCCTATGTTTACTCCAAAGTGCCTGAGAGTTCAATGTCAAGATATGAGGAGATACTGGCAGGTTTTGTGCGATAGCCAATGAAAAGCTGCTTTGTAGAAGTTGAAATTTCGGTCGTGAATTCAATTTCATTCATCGTCATATTGATTTTATTTCCTTCCAATTCGATTTGCATAGTATATTGTCGAGGTGTCCCCTCAAGCCACTCAATATTTTTAGCCAAATTCACCCAGGGATAGGTGCTCTTTGGTGAAGATGTTGAACCGGAATATATTTTTACATCTCCAGTATCAGCTGCCAAGGCGTAGACAACCGAATCCGCTTGAGGGTCGGGACTTTCTGAGAAGCCTATCCAAAATTCGCTTGAGATCAACTCGGAAACAAATACAGTTAGTTCGATAGTTGCGTTGCGTGGAAGCTCTGTTGAGAGCCCATAAACTCCTGTCTCTTTGAAAGATGCCAGCCCAAAAGATAAGCCCTCTTCAGATGCTGCAATGCCAAGTTCGTCAATATAGGCATTATTGCAATTCCCATACCCCTCGGGGGTAACTGGAGAAAGCGAATCAGATGAGAAGGCCTCCCACTGATCCAGGCATACAAATAGCGGCGGGGATTCGGCTTCTGTTGGCACCAAAACAGCCGTTTCGGTTGTGGTTGAGGTGGCTACAGGGGGAGCGGGCAATAAGGTTGCTGTTTCTGTTGCTGCAACAGCAGGCACAGCAAGGGTTACTGTCGCTGTTGGCGGTACTTCTGTTTTGCGCTGAACTAAGGCAAGTAGAACCGGACTATTCAAAAAGGTTGTGATGAGTGTGCCGATCAAGCCAATGATCGCTGCAATGATGACCGGACTAAGTGTCTTTTTTTCAGGGCTGACTTCTTTTTTTTTTGGAGGGGTTTCTTCAGACATATTTTCCTTCCTATACATTTCTTTTTCAGGTATTCTACATGACCCCTCTAATATTATCAACTTTCCCCGTTTTTACGCAATGGCACAATAGATGAAGCCACTGACAGCATCACCCCTTTATCGAATGGCAGATCCAACAGGCATAAAAATACCCGTTTCAGGTATGAGAACCTGGTGTATGTGGAAAAACAGGGAGAAGTGAGTAGGATTAGGTGGTTAGGGACGAGTAACAAGTGATGAGTGGGTATCTAAAACGTGATGCAGGAAAACAAAAGTGTTGAGCCAGTTGAGTATAGATCGATAATCCCCTCAATTTCGAAGTGGTGGATAGAGATTGGCCAAGGCTCGTATTTTTTTACGAGCCTTGGATTTTTTCTGTTATTTATCCTCGTCCTTATCTTGGCTATCGGCAACACGCTGGGCTACTTTTTGGACAAGCGTGGTTAGTCCGCTGGCAGGATTGATCAGGGTATTAATGGCAATTTCTGCAACATCCGGAGCAAGCTCGGCAACATTTTGAATCATTTCCTCGACTTCTGACTCATCAGCCTCATCTGTCTTGGCTTTCAAGGCTTTCATAACTTCCATCAATTGGGTCTTTTCTTCTGAATCGGGGATTTGACCAAGTAGTTGCTCCAGACCTTCCAGAACTTTCTCGGGGACTTCAGCCTCTCCCTCTTCCTCTTTTGGAGCCTCCTTGGCTTCCGCGGTTTCTGCTTCCGCAGGCGGGGTTGCTTCCGCAGGCGGAGCCGCTTCTGCGGGCGCTGCTGCTTCTGCAGGCGCTGCTGCTTCTGCAGTTTCTTCAGCCGGAGCCTCCTGCTCGGCCTCGTGGTCCTTGAGTACTTCGGAGCGAGTCAGTCCCTCTTCCAAAAACTCATTGCAGAATCGGCATTTGCGAGCGGTGGATTTGATGATTTCTCCGCAAAATGGGCATTCAATTTCAGTAGACATGTTATTCCTCGCTATTGTAGAATTATGGCTTTGAAAAATCAGTGCTTTACAGAATTATACATGAAATATGCGGAAGTGCAGAAGGGTTTTTCCGCTGTCGTTTATACAGATCATTGTGTGTACAAGTGGAGGGAGCGAGGAAGGTGATCAGGGAGGAGGGGATTGGGTAATTGGGGATTTGGGCGTGGGAAACAGGGATTTCGGTAATCAGGGAACAGGGAGGAGTAATAAAGCAATTATAGAGACGCCCTCCGAGATTGAGTTCGGAGGGCTTTTTCTTTAATCTATGCATTGGGACAAAATTTGCGTGTACAATTACCCCCACACGCTAGGGCGCAGATTTAAGAGTTTCGAAGGATTATATGGATATACTGCTGAAATGACCTTTTTCCCATTTTCCGAACAAGAACGCTTCGCCAAAATCGTCGCCCGCTACGAAAAACTGCGCTCGCAAATGCGCGAGTCCACGCGGCACCCCGCGAAAGAATGCGGGGCAGGTGCTGAGTTGCTTTTTCAGGGGGTGTTGTGGGAGAGTTTTGGCTAAAGAAATCGTCCCGCAGGTTTGAAAACCCATGGGACGATTCGCCAAACAGTCGAAATTGGGTTTTGTGAGTATTAGCGCTCAGGCAATGACCAACTCACATCCCAGCGCCTTAACCACTTTGCTCACCGTAAGAAAACTGGGATTCCCATCTGCCGTGAGGGTTCTATACAGACTTTGGCGGCTAAGCCCCGTGCTTTTCGCTATTTCAGTCATTCCTTTCTTTCTGGCAAGATGTCCGAGCGCGTCAATAAAGCCTTGTGCGCCATCTTCTTCAAGAAATGCCATTAGATATTCTCGGATATCTTCTTCTGTTTCAACATGTTGCGCAAACTCGTAGGGCTTTGTTTTAAGTGTCATCCTATCACCTTAACTCTTTCAATAAATCTTTCGCCTTGGCAATATCGTCACTTTGAGATGATTTATCGCCTCCGCAAAGCAGCAAAACAATTTTCTTCTTTCTGATCGTATAATAAATGCGATAACCGCTCCCAAAGAAAAAGCGGAGCTCAAATAAATTTGCGGCAACTTGTTTGGCATCTCCGAAATTGCCGTTAATGATACGATTGAAACGCACATCAAAACGATGCAAAACTCTTTTATCTCTTATCTTTCTCAACCACTTATCAAAATTTTTTGTGGTCTCTAATTCGTATTTCATACTACATATTGTAACGCTTAGGCGACAATCTTTCAAGTGAATTTATGCTACACCATCCCCTACTTCCCGAACAAGAACGCTTCGCCCAAACCGTCACTCGCTATGAAAACTGCGGGCGCAAATGCGCGAGTCCACGCGGCACCCCGCGAAAGAATGCGGGGCAGGTGCTGAGATGCTGTTCCAGGGGGCGCTTGCCCTGAGTTTTATCGAGGGCTGCATGAGCGTTTTGAAGGCGAATATTAAACAAAAAAGGGCGGACATTAAGTCCGCCTCTCCTGATACCTAATCCCCAATTTCCTGATCCCCCACCATCACAACCTCCCCGCGCCAGCACCGCCTAAAAATTTGCCCCGTTGCCGACATTATGCAATAATGGAACAAATTGAGTGTAGCACCAGGAGGAGGCAAAATGAAAAAGAAAGATCCATTCCTTTATTTCGCCCTGATCATTTTGGTTTTAACGACCCTGTCCTGTTCTTTTTTCAACGAAATTTTGGGAGGGAATGCACCACTGCCAGTAGCAAACACGGCGAGTAGGGAGACTATCCGCCAGTGGGCAAGCACTGCATCTGCAAGTTCCGAATACGGGAACCCAGATTGGGCAGCACAGCAAGCTACAGGTGCGCCTGACACTCTTGAATGTGGTGACATACCAACGGCCTGGGCTTCTGCAGGAAAGTTCACGACGGAATGGCTAGAACTTCGTTATGATACACCGGTGACCCCAACCGAGATCAATATATACGAATCACATACCCCTACACAAGTTGTGCGCGTGGAAATCCTTGATATGCAGGGAGACTACCACGAAGTCTATACCGCCCAACCTAAAATGACCGATTGTCCTTATATATTGTCTGTTCCGGTGCAGGAGGCGGATTATCAAGCTGTAGGGATAAAAATTACAGTGGATCAATCTCAGCTTAACCTGCCGTGGGATGAGATCGATGCGGTTGAACTGGTCGGATATGCCGATGCTTCGCCTGCTATAGCTCAGAATGAAGAAACAGAAGAAGTTCCTGATAGCCCGCCCGTGAACGCTCCTGATTTTGAATTGCCCATTGCCAACCCGGAGCAGGATCCCAGCTTCAGCATCTCATATTCAGGTTGCGATGAAGGGCAAGAACAAGGTGCCGACACTGAAGCAACGCTTCACGATGATCGCATTCAAATAAGGCTTAAGGGAACACATTCAAAATACGTGTTGATCTACCTGCCTCTCAATCTGGTCGATAATTACAAAGGCGATCTGGTGCCATTCGTACTAGAAGGGCGTGTCCCGCCCGCCGCCGGTTTGTATATTCAGTCATCCTGGTGGAAGGGAGAGAAAGGGACACTGCAAACCCACTACAATGCAGATGGCACCCTCAGCGGAAGCGTGGATTTCGAGGGTACAAGAAAAAGCGGTTGTACCTTTAATGTGCACACGGAATTTGAGCATATTGTGTTGCGCGAATAAAAATAGGGAGCGGCGAAATTTCTTGTTTATAGCGCCCGCCAACCCTCCGGTCTGAAGGCATCTTGCCCGCGAGCAAGAGCGGCATCCAGCATGGCGAGCAAGCGTTCTTTATCTTGCGGCAATGTTCCTTTTAGCGGCAGATAGTTCGACGCATGGTTGGTGCGGAAAACACAACGATCTCTTAGTTCCAGCTTTTCAATTACCTGACGCAGCTCTGCGAGCATCGCTTCGGGGCTTAGCAATTCAAATTCTCCCGCTTCCCACTGAGCGTGGAGTTTAGTGCCGGGGACGAGCATTAATGTCAACATCGAGAAATAATCAGGGCTCATCGCCGAGACAATACCTCCGGTTTGGGTAGCATGCTCAGGGGAAAGAGCGGAGCCGCCAAGTCCCAGAATCCCGATCACAGAGAGTTTTATCCCCGCATCTTTGGCTTTTTGCGCGGCTTCGATCATCTCAACTGCAGTAGCGCCTTTTTCTATCTGCTCAAGAATTTTCTCGCTGCCGCTCTCCAATCCAATATAGACAATTCCTAAGCCATTTTCACGCAGATTTTTCAACTCATCGGGCGTTTTACGTAAAAGGTCACGGGCATTTGAATATATGCCAACACGCTCAAGATGGGGGAAACTTGCTTGCAATTCAGTGAGAATTTTGATCAACCGCTTTGTTGGCAAAACCAACGCATCTCCATCGGCGAGGAAAACGCGACGCGTAGTGGGCATAAGCTTTTTTGCCTGCGCAATATCTTCGAGTACTTCATCTACGTCACGGGGGCGAAAAGGCTTATCCAGATATGTGCCACAAAAGGTGCAACGATTGTGAGAGCACCCATAAGTGATCTGAAGAATATAACTATTTGCCTCGCTAGGAGGCCGAATGACCATACCGTGATAGCGCATAGGGATATTTTACTTCTTTTTCAAAGCAGGATGAAAATCACATCCTGAAGGGGGATAAAAAGTTATTGCTTCACAAGACTTTTTTCTCTATAGTTTAACTATATTATCCGACAAAAAAAGAAGGGTAGGTTCATATGTCACACAATAGTTTGAAGTCTGGTTATACCGAACTTGTCGATCGTCTCAATTATTTTCCACAAGGCGCGCCCCCATCAGAAACCCTAAATAGGATACTGAAGATACTCTTCAGTGAGCGCGAAGCAGCGTTAGTTTCTCTTTTACCGATCAGACCCTTCGAAGCGAAAAAAGCCAGCAAAGTCTGGAAAATGGATTTGCTCGAAACTCAAAAGGTCTTAGATGAACTCGCCAGTCGGGCCATTCTGGTCGATATCATCGCGAATGGCAAAACCACCTACGTTTTACCCCCGCCGATGGCAGGCTTCTTCGAATTCTCCATGATGCGTTTGCGCGGCGATGTCGATCAAAAAGTACTCGGAGAACTCTTTTATCAATATCTGAACATCGAGGAAGATTTCATTCGTGAGCTTTTCGTGCGCGGCGAAACCCAGCTGGGGCGCGTCTTTGTCCATGAACCGGTGCTCACATCCGAAAATGCCCTGCATGTCCTCGATTATGAGCGTGCCAGCGAAGTGATCCAGACCGCCACGCATCGTGGTATCGGCGTATGCTATTGTCGACATAAAATGGAACATGTCGGGCGAAACTGCGATGCCCCCATGAATATCTGCATGACCTTCAATAATTCTGCTGCGGCCCTCACTCGTCATGGCTATGCCCGCCTGGTAGATGTCAAGGAAGGCATGGATCTGCTCCAAGAAGCATATGAAAGAGATTTGGTACAGTTCGGTGAAAATGTTCGTGAGCGCGTCAACTTCATCTGCAATTGTTGCGGGTGTTGTTGCGAAGCCATGATCGCCGCCCGTGATTTTGGCATGCTCAATCCCGTCCATACCACAAACTTCTTGCCTGTTGTCGAAGAGAGCGCTTGTAATGGTTGCGGGAAATGCGTCAACGCCTGTCCCGTCGAAGCCATGACACTCGTCTCCACCAATGACCCAAAGCATCCGAAAATGAAAAAAGCCAAAGTGGATGAAGAACTCTGTCTGGGATGCGGCGTCTGCCTGCGTACCTGTTCTCAGGAGGGATTAACGCTCCGCTCTCGGCCCGAACGTGTGATTACTCCCTTGAATTCTACCCATCGAGTAATTATGATGGCTATCGAACGCGGCGATCTACAGAATCTCATCTTTGACAATCGTGTGTTATGGAATCACCGTGCCCTTGCCGCTGTCCTCGGCGTAATTCTACGCCTCCCACCCCTCAAACAAGGGATGGCGACCGAGCAATTCAAATCTCGTTACCTGGAGACTTTGATCACACGATTTGAGCATCTATACCCTTAATGGCTAGGCTTCTCAATAGGGGATAAGCGTGCTCGTTGCTCGGTAATTTGCAGCCAATATCTCCAGATCCAGGATATTAATCAGGCCATCATTATTGAGATCAGCGGAATTAGGCAACATAGTGTTGTAGCTCATGCCAATCGTCATGGCATCGAATTGGTCGATGACATTATTTTGGTCAATATCCCCCGCGAGCAAAGTAATATCGAGGTTAGTACCCACATCTCCTTCGATAAGCGTAACCAAATATCGGCTTTTGAGAAAACCATTGGCCTCGGCAACTGCCGTATAGGTTCCAGAAGGGACTAATAAGCTAAATAAGCCCTCGCTATTTGTGAATCCAGAGGCTATGAGGGCATTATTTGTATCGTAGAGGTTAATGGTCACGGGCTTGTTTGCAGCCACTTTCCCTGTAAGCGCGGAGGTATTTGCTGGATTATTTTGTGAACCAGGTGAAGTTGCGCTTAAGCCCAGAGACATAGGTGCAGGAGAATCAGATACAGTGAGAGAAGCGCTTATGGATTCTATCCCCGTTAAAACACCATCGCCTTTGGATATGGATGCAGGGCATTCTATGTGAGCCTCGCCTGCGCTTACAGCTGTTATCTCGAAGGTAAATGCCACACCGCTAGTAGTGGCTCTTTGAAGAGAGCTGCCAGCTATAGCAACAATGAAATCGCTGCTCGGCGGGTTATTTATAGCGATAGCGGGGTTATCACCAAAAAGCTCTTTTACAAGGATATTGCTAACTTCCAGATTATCAGAATAATTGCACATGAATTCTGTGCTGGAATATCCTTCGGGTGGGGTATTCCCTAAATATATCGTGACCAAGCCAACATCCCCGATATTTAAGCTGCTTGGGGCCAAGACAGAAACATAGGGACCAGAGGGCAAGGTGTTTTTTTCGGCGAGCAGGTTATAAAATCCTGCACCTTCTTGTGGCTGAATTTGGACAAAATAATTCCCTGCTGGTTGGATGGTATTTAACGTGCCGGTACCACGTGCTAGTTCGTGCCCATAGGAATCCAATAAGAGGATGATAGGTGTCAATTCATCCGTTAGCGCTGTCGCTGTAATTGTGAAGGAATTCATCTCTTCAGAAAGCTGGAGAGACCATCTCTCGTAGCGGTAAGCGTCAATGCTCCCGGAATAGACTGTATCCCAATTGATGGCATCTCTTGAAACGATCTGGAGATCAGGTATATTTAGCAGGGGCATAAAGGATGGGACAGTTTCACTGTTTTTGGTGAAAGATGTTTTGTTCAGAAGTGGATTGTAATTAATTTGCCAACCGGAAAGAGCAAGCCCCTCCATTTCAGGTCGTAAGGTGTAGTGTACATGTGGGGAGTTTGGAAAGTGAGAACCCGGACAGAAGAGGTCTCTTTCGCCATCTGCAATAATTGCCAAACGCTGGTTACGATAAACTTCGTCCCCCACTTGAACTTGGAAGTTCGCAAGAAATTGATATTCTGAAATCCAACCATTTTGATGATCGATCTTCAAATGGCAAATACCTTTTTCGGTGATCGTGCCTGCAGCTGTAGCTGTGACCCAAAAATTGGATGTGTCCTCGCCAATTTGCACATCTGCACGTGGCGCAAAATCGACAGAACCGCCGTTCAGATAATGATGTGGGCTACCCCACCCTCGTTTGAAACCATTGTCAAATCCATCCATAGAAACCCAAGCAATACCCTGTTCCCAGGGGAGTTGGAACATATCTGGCGGGGGGAGTTCTGTTGTGTCAAGAGCGCTAACGCTTTGCGCCGGAAACAACAAAGAAAGAAAGGCTACCAACCCTATGATATGGAAGATATATTTAGGTTTCATATTCAGCCCTATCTTTAACAGCCTACCGATGCTTAAGGATCAACCCGTTTTTACCTGTTTATAGAGAATAAACAGAATTACGCTTACAACTGAACCTATGACCAAAACCAATAAGGTAAAGGCGATAATAGCCGGCCAATCTGTTTCACTGGGTGGATCAGTTGGCTCGAGAGATAGCGCTTCGTCACCTACGGGAGCTTGGGCTTGCGAATTGCCAATAGCGCTATCAACCACAAGAGAGATATTTCTGTTCCCGATGGTTATCCCCGGTAGTTGGGCGGCGAATCCTTCTGCATTTCGGATGGCAAGAGCGGCATTTTCAAGATAAAGCTCTGTATTACAGCCGCCCAGTGTCATAAAGGAAGCTTCTGCGATGACACCAAGCGCGGATTGGGGCGTGGTACTTGCAAAAGAAGCATCTACCAAACCTGAGCTTTGGGGGAGTTGCAAACCGTTCATCCCGGAAATAGGAGATGAGGCAGAGATCGGTTTGAGACAGGCCGGATCATAGCGGATCTGGAATGTAAATCCCTGAATAGGTGTCGTGGACGCGGCGTTGACTCTTACAACTACGATCTCTTCAGTTTTATAGGCAGTCGTGTCTGTATCTAGCCAAATACTTTCTCCTGCCTGAGCATTTGCTACACTGAAAGAGAAGAGTGAAAAAATAAGAGCCAGAAGGACGATGATGTTTTTTTTCATGGGATGTTTTTCTCGTGGATAGTGGATAGGGGCGTACGAAATAGTACGCCCCTATTATATCTTTATGCTAATCCCAAAGAACAGGACCCGTTAGATTGTAGTTCATGGCCACAATCTCTAGATCCAGCACGTTAATCACACCATCATCATTCAGATCTGCTGCATCCGGGGTGGCTGTGTTATAGCTCATACCTATGGTCATCGCATCGTATTGGTCTACGACATCATTTCCATCAATATCACCGCCCATCAAGGTGATGGTTGGCATTGTTGTGGTTGCGCCTTCTGTCAGGACAGCAGGACCCTCAGCTCTCAGGAAGCCGCTGGCTTCGGCAGTGACGGTATAAGTGGCAGGAGGAGCACTGATGCTGAAAGTGCCATCTACATTTGCTTGAACAGTTGCGACGAGAGTGTCACTGAGATCATATAAATTGATCGTTACCGGCTTGCTGGCATATACCTGCCCGATGAGTATTCCCTCAGCCTCTTCTTCGACAGTTAGTGTTGTGCCAGTTGATTCGAGCGTGATCAAGACACTATCACCCATCGATGCACGCCCTAAACAAATGATCTCAGCTTCGCCGACCGCTACTCCGGTTACGTCAAAGGTGAAGACCACTCCGCCAGCCATGGCGCGTTGACCATTACTGCCTGCCACGGCGACAATGAAAGAACCATTCTGCGGGTCGTTGACCGCAGAGGCTGAATCGGTGCCGAAGAGATCGGTTAACAGGATATTGCTGATAGAGACCGTGCCCAGCGGGTAGGTGCAGGTGAATTCTGCGCTGGCATATCCCTCAGGGGGAATCTCGTTAAGCGAAACGCTCACGGTAGCGGTCTCACCGACGTTAACTGCTGGTGGATCGACCTCGGTGGTGACCGGGGCGTCCAAGATCTGGCGGATGGTGAGTTCGTAGAACCCGCTGCCTGATTGGGGTTCTATTTGTATGAAATAGTTTCCCGCAGGCTGGGTCGTGATAAGCGAGCCGACACCGCTTGCCAGCTCAACATCGCTTTGGTCGAGGAAGCGGATGAGCGGCACCAGATCACCCGATGTCGGTGTGACAGTGATCTCGAATTCATAGCTGTCATCGAGGATCATGGGCCATTTTTCAAAAGTGTCGGCATCTACATAGCCAGTATAGGTCGCGTTCCAGTAGGTTAGCTCACGGATGATGGTATCGAAATTGGGTTGCGCATATGCCGGTTGGGCGATACCGATACTTGCCAACAAGATTGCGACAAGAATAAAGGCACGCAAAAGATATTTATATTTCATTTCCTAACTCCTTTGTGAATAATGCTTCTAATAATTGATAGTGTTTTTTGAAGGGAAAACACAAATTTATCGTAGCATAGGGGAGATAGGCGAACATATTAAAAGCATCACAAATTGTTAGGTCTTTGTAAGGTGGTGAAAAATTGTCTGAGAATTGCTCTAGTGAATAATCAAGTAATCTTTTAGGAAATGCCCCTCTAAACCCCAAAAGTCAAAAGCATGGTAATTAGGAAAAAAATCTCAAAAAACAGGAAGCAATAGCTTGATATAAACCCGCTCTCTCAAAATAACCTTGCCTACATCATGAACATCATCCAGTCTCTTTGCTTCTGCGATAACACCCTCTGTGATCAGGGAATCGCTCCAGTTTTCGTCGAGGAAGTTTTTTAGCTCAAGAAAGGAATCTGCGTGGACCTGGAAGGTAAATTCCCTCGCTTTTTCGATTTTGAATAATCCCTCCGAAAGGACCTTTTGCATAGCGGTTTCCGCCTGAAAATATTCGACATAGTCGTCGGTTTCTTGCATATGACCGATAAAGATCTCCTCTTTCCCATGCGGACGAATGAACTCGACCAATTCTCCATTCGGGCGGATATCGATCAGGAAGCCATCAGGCTTTAGCAACTTGTGAATTTCTCGTAGAGCATGAACCATGCTCGCTGCTTCCATTCATCAGAGCGACCAGGCGAGCAGAGCTAGATCAAACTTTTCTTTATTCCCTTTGGCAAATTCATCAAAACCAAGGTTTACCAACTCTACATGCTCTAAGTTATTTGGGCGATCTCTCAACGCCAAAGCATGCGATTCTTCGCCCGGCTCAAGAGCTACAATACGAGAAACCTTATCAGCATAACGCCACGTCAGACGGCCATCACCAGCACCGATCTCCAGCACAGATTTTCCCTCCCAATCATCATAGAGTTCGAAGAGGGCCTTTATTTCATTTCTTTCGGGATCTTTGAGTATAGGCATAGGGAATCACATCCTTATTGCACAATTTCTAGCGTGCTTATATCCACCTCGTTCCCCGGGGCGATGGTATGATAATAACAACCTCCCCCGGTGCACCAGATATTCCACCCGTCATAAAGGTGTCGGCGCTTGCCATCCATATCGGTCACGTAGACCTGAATATCATCCCCTCTTTTATTTCCCAAACCGATCTTGTTGCCGTTCGGGTTCCAGAAAACGCCTTCTACAGAATCCGCCCAATCAGCGGGATCAAGCCCAATATCTGTAAAGCGATAATCACCCCAACTACGCGGATAACGTCCATTTTCATCATAAAATTTTTGAATGCGAGCCAGAAAATCATCCATAATACCTTGGACAGAGACAGATTCTTCCCCTCTCAGCGAATCTGCTGCTCGGGTATAGGCATCAGATATATTTGTGCCCGTTATGAGTAGCACTGCCAAGACAGCCAATCCCACCAATGCCAGAATAAGCGCATATTCGACCAAACCTTGTGCTTTATTTTTCATCATTTCTCCTTATTCGATGGCGATCTCGCCCAGTGTCACTGCTTGTCCTGAAATAATTTCGACCGGGAAAACCTGATCTTCACCGCCGTGCCGAATGATCAGTTCGCCATTACCAGCAGCCAACTCATAAAAGAAAAAGCAACCATCTTCAAAACTTTCTGTGGATTGATCGCCAAAGGACACTTCAGCAACAACGGGATTCCCCGCCGCGTTGACCAGACATCCATCCAAACCACCGGGCGGGATGCTCGCTCGTGCCCCCAGCTTGATCCCGCTAAAGAGAAGGATGCCGCTCCCCAATACTGCTACCGCTATAAGCAACATGCGCCGCAGCCAATGCGGGAAAGGCTTTTTCTTCTCAGGTTTTATTTTTTCAAGGTCATCAAATGATGGACTATTTTCAAAACTCATATGGTTTCCTTTCAAAAGCTACTTAGATATTATTATCGTACAAAATATAAAAAAATCCTATTACAGTTTTGAAAGTTTTTTGACCCTGGAACAATAAAAAAGGGCGACCCAGCGGGTCGCCCTTCCTGATTCCTGATCCCCAATCAACGAATTACTTAACAATATTGACCAATCTACCCTTGATCACGATCACCTTACGCGGCGCTGCACCTTCAAGGTATTTTTGTACATTTTCACTTGCCAGCGCCACGGCTTTGACGGTTTCATCATCCGCATCGGCTGCGACAGTGATGCGATCACGGACTTTGCCGTTGACCTGTACACCGATCTCAACCTCGTCCACGACGATGGCAGATTCGTCGGCTGTGGGCCACTCTTGGGTATGAACAGAGTATTCGTTTCCCATGCGTTCCCAGAGTTCTTCGGCGATATGCGGAGCAACGGGAGCCAGCATCCGCAGATAGATATTGGCAGCTTCATCCCATTCTGGGGAGCCAACAGCACCTTCTTTGCGGGCTTTGTACATTTCGTTCATCAGCTCCATTAGTGAGGAGATGATGGTGTTGAAGCCGACATTCTCGAAGTCATAGGTGACTGATTTCAACGTCTGGTGTAGTTTGCGGCGCAGACTCTTGCTCACTTCTGCCGAGCAAGTTGGGGTCACGTTTGAGCCGATGGTCTCGTTGAAAATCGTCCAGACACGACGCATCCAGCGCACAGTTCCCTCGATGCCCTGTGAGTTCCACGGTCCGCCCATATCCCAGCGGGCAAAAAACATCAGGTAGGCGCGCACCACATCTGCACCGTATTTTTTTACCAGCTCATCGGGCGCAACCACATTGCCCTTCGATTTCGACATTTTATCGTTATCTTCGCCCAAAACCATGCCCTGATTTCGCAATTGAGCCATGGGTTCGGCGCCTTTCGTGACGCCCATATCACGCAAGGCCTTGTGGAAGAAACGAGTGTACATCAGGTGCATGGTGGCGTGTTCAATACCGCCGGTGTAGGTATCTACGGGCATCCAATAATCATATTCTTTCTGGTCAAAAGGCCCTTCGTGAAAATCGGGTGAGAGATAGCGCAGGTGATACCAGGATGAGCACATGAAGGTATCCATTGTGTCGGTTTCACGGATCGCTGCGCCGCCACATTCTGGACAATCGGTATGCTTCCAGGTGGGGTGCAGTTTTAGTGGTGATTCGCCTGTGGGCAACCATTCGACATCTTCAGGCAGGGTGACGGGCAACTGATCTTCAGGAACAGGATTCCAGCCGCATTTTTCGCAATTTACCATCGGGATGGGAGAGCCCCAATAGCGTTGGCGGGAGATGAGCCAGTCACGCAGTTTATAGTTGACTGATTCTTTACCAGCACCTTTCTGCTCGATAAAGTCGATGGCTGCGGCAACGGAGGGGTTTTTACGTCCTTTTTCCATATTCACAGGCGTTCCGTTGATCACACCGGAATTTACGACTGTGCCGGGACCAATATAGGCTTCTTCAGCAATAGCTTCATCGGCACCTCGACCATCTTCGGGCTTAATGGTTGGGATGATTTTCAAGCCGAATTTCTTGGCAAAGGCGTAGTCGCGCTCATCGTGCGCGGGAACTGCCATAATTGCGCCTGTGCCATAAGACATGAGTACATAATCCGCAATCCAGATGGGGATTTTCTCGTCGTTGACAGGGTTGATGGCATAAGCGCCAGTGAAGACTCCGGTTTTTTCTTTGTCAGTAGCTTCACGCTCAATATCTGATTGGCGGGAGGCTTCGAGTTGATAGGCTTCGATTTCTTCCTTTTTATCTTCGGTCGAAATTTCATCTACCAACGGATGCTCAGGTGACAAGACCATGAAAGTTGCGCCCCAGAGCGTATCGGGACGGGTGGTAAAGACTTCCATCTCTGCCCCCCCCTTATGTCCCCCCCCGCTTGCGGGGGGGGAAGTGGGGGGGGCAGTTTTGAAGACAACAGATGCGCCTTCACTGCGTCCGACCCAGTTCGTTTGCAGGGTGCGGACAGTCTGGGGCCAATCAATACCATCAAAGTTCAGCAATTCATCGGCATAGTTGGTCGTGCGGAAGAACCACTGATCCAGATCCTTTTTGATGACGGGTGTATCGCAGCGTTCGCAGTGGCGGTCGTCGCCCCAGACTTGCTCACGAGCCAGGGTCGTATTACAACTTGGGCACCAATCCACAGGGGACATTTTGCGATAGGCCAAACCATTTTTATAGAGCTGCATAAAGAACCATTCAGACCAATGATAATAACTCTCATCACTGGAGATAGCTTCACGTTCCCAATCGAACATTGCACCCATTGAGCGGAGTTGTTTTCGCATCCGATCAATATTGGCATAAGTCCATGTTTTGGGATGGATATTATTCTTGATCGCTGCCCCTTCTGCGGGGAGACCAAAGGAATCGAAGCCAATGGGGAAGAGGACGTTGTATCCATTCATCCTTTTATAGCGGGCACGTGCATCAGACGGTGTCATCGCATACCAGTGGCCGATGTGTAAGTCTCCGCTGGGGTAAGGGAGCATTGTCAGCGCATAATGTTTTTCTTTGCTTTCGTCAATTACAGAGCGATAGAGTTCGTCGGCGTCCCATTTATCTTGCCATTTCTTCTCGATCTCACCGTGATTATAGTTTTCTATCATTTGTTGCCTCTCTTTATTAGTAGAGTTTCAAGTTGATTTTTCCAGGATTTTTGCATAAGGCTAAGGAGGTGTAAGCGAAGGGATATAGAAAGTCTCGAGTTTCCATTCGTTTTGATAAAAATATTCATTTCGTACCTCCTTGTTTAATTAAAAATTCCTTCGTCCACTCAGGGACGAAGGAATTATCTCTCCGCGGTACCACCCGGCTTCGGTCGAAAGTTTCATGTTTCAGGTTGAAGGTTTCTTTCAACTTTGAACCTTCAACATTCAACCGCATCTCAAATCGCTATAACGGGCTTACCCGATGCCGACTACTTCTCATTCGCCAGCATAGTCTCCCTTACGGGGAACAGGCGAGTTCGGTCCCCGCGTTCCTGCTAAACGCTATGATAAGCTCCCACATTTTCACTTATCTCTCTGGCAGGATGACCTACTACTCCTGTCTTGACTTTTTGTTATTTACTAAAAGAGCCAGCTCATCGGCTAGCTCTTTATAAGTCCAGTGGACCTAGTGGGACTCGAACCCACGACCTTCTCAATGCCATTGAGACGCGCTCCCAACTGCGC
>CAZOOX010000006.1:0-52515 GCA_964581545.1 uncultured Anaerolineaceae bacterium | reverse complement strand
TTTGTTTTTGACACTTTTTCCTTTGGCTTTGTCGTTCTTGACCGTCCACTCTTTAAATTAAGCAGTTTCTCCGGGTTGATCTGCTCAACAATCCCACCTGTATCTCGCATCAGGTCGACCATATACTTAACCAAGCGTGTATCTCGATCATCTTCGTCAGTTGATTTCCCATTCCAAAAAGCGATCAGGCGAACCTTGTCGATGCCTAATATCAAAGAAGAATAGAGAGTCCAGCGATTGTTGCGCTCGAAGGGATCATCGCCCTTCTTTGGCAAACCAAGATGGTCTAGTTGATATTTCTCATCCACTAGGGGGTGATTGCGGATCTTATAAAAACGCTCGACCCAAGCATCTCCACCTGGGCTAACAAACTCTCGTACGTAATGGGCATCTGCCAATGGCAAATGTGCTTCAACTTTAATTCCGCGCTCGGCACATAACTCGGCAAAGATGATCTCTGTTCCGCAGGATAAACCAGCTGTGAAAGCCAGATCATTATCATCAGCGTTATATTTGTCTAAAAGGTCAGAGATGGCTTTTCTAACTTTCTCCTCTTTATCTGCAGGGAAAAGGTTGCGTTTACTGCCACTTGGGTCAACCGTATAACCTTCAAAAATAAAGACTTGTTCTGCTGTCACTTCTTTTTTAGAGTCTTCTTCTTGTGCTTTGCTTTCCTCTTGTGACAAACGAGCTATCTCATCTTTAATAGCATCAATACCCGCTTGAACAAACTCGGGGCGCATTTCCAAAGACTGAAGCATTTCCAGTTGCCCCAATGAAGAAGATAAGAAGAACTCATTCCGGCGAGCGGCGATCAGTGCTTTTCTATAGGCACGTGTTACTTGTATCGGTTTTTCCGCTGTTATGATCCGTAGCTCTGCCAGCGAAACCAAAGTCCAATAGTCTGCTTTTTCGTCTTGGGCAAAAGTCTCCAGAGCAAACTCTAATGCGCCGCGTAACTCTGGCAAGGTTTCACGAACACAAACAATATCAGGGTCTGGATCCTCAGAATCATCAAATCGGTCTGCCAAATTAACCAAAAGAGAACCTAAAGTAACTGCATTTACGCCCGGGTAAAACTGGTTCAAGTCAATTCTATATCCCTTTAAATAGGTATCGAATGCTTTGATGATCCAATGGTAAGACTCAAAGGCTGTTTCCAAACGTTTCTTAAGGTCTTCAACCCAACGCCAGGAATATGTCCATGTCTCTTTATAAATACGTCCTAGATAAGCAATTGCTTCACTATCCGCAGGGTGTTTTTCAAGAAGGTTTTCCAACTTAACGATCGCTTCGTCTACACGTCCTAATCGATTCAGATGAAATGCTTCCTGGCGGTGGAACTCCAAATTGCCTTCGTTGATTTCCAATCCTTTACGATATTGCTCCAGGGCAAGTTCATGCCGCCCCATATTCGCAAGAGCTTTTCCTGCCGCCCCAATAGCCTCTTCTTTGATCAGCGGATTGCTGATCTCTTCTGTTAGCAACAAGATATCGCCGATCCGTCTTTGACGGCGAGAGATCGTTACACGCTGTTTCCATTCGTTATACTCACGCCAAAATCCGGTTGCGAGCGGGGTGCGCAAAGATTTCTGGTCTGGCTCGTCCAATCCGGTCAGCAGGTTGAAAACGGGGCTATGGATCGCATCAATCCCCGTAGCCCAGGTATCCCGTGTAACACGTGCGATCGCCTGAATATCTTTCTCCAAAAATTCAGGGTCAGGAACACCATCTTCTGTTGTGTGATAAGGGATCGTGCGCACGTTAAAAATATCAAAAGGCATATAGGCACGCCCCGACTGAATATGCACGATACCGCGCTTTTTGAAAGCATGGCGAATACCCAATTCGTAAAACACATTCGCATTATCAATACTCAAGTCAGCAATGACCAGATCTGCCAAAAGCAATTCCTGGAACATATCCGTCAAAATATCGCCAGTGGTTGTTTCCTCATCAGCGCGGAAGGGTTCAAAACCAGCTTCTACAAGTGCGGGCTTGATCAGATCCTGATATATCGCATTAAAGTTGATGACCTGCCCGTCAAATCCTTTTTTGATCCCAAAAGGCATCACGACAAATGCGTGGGGACGAACTTCTGGTCTTAATTTTCTTTCTTCGGATTTTGGATCTTTAAGCATCAAAGCTGTCTCCTTTTCGGCTAGAATTTCCTTTCCTTTTTGACGGATCGCTTCTTTCTCCTTTTCAGCTTGCTTCGCTCCTTCAACAGCCTCCATCACTCCTTGCTTGGTCTCGTTAACCACTTCCGCGATCGCTTGTTGAATAGCTTCCTTTGATGCCGCCAAAGCCTCCAAGGTTTCGTCGGTTGAGGGAGAATCATCTTTCTTTTTACCAAAAAATTGGGCGCTCATGGTTTTATCCTTTTATTTCGCCGGTTTTGGGTAAGCGTTGTAACAATCCGTGTAATTCAGATGCAGGGGTCTCAGCATTAAACTCGACATCTGCATAATCTTCTGCAATTGCTTCCATAGTAGAGCGCAACTTGGATGCACGACCAATAATATTTTCAACCGCTTCTGAAGTCGCCGCTGCCATGGCTGCCAATTCCTGCTGTACAAGCTCAGATGAAGCCTCTTCAGCGATGGTGCCCAAAGCTTCGTCGAAAGCATCGCCAACAGCTTCTTCACCTTCATGGAGTTTTTCCCTCGTCATATCAACAACACTATCACGCATTCTCTGCTGAAGGCGATCGTTTGATGCAACAGCTTCGTCCAGAACATCTTCGAGCAGTTCGGCTTCATCCAAATCTGCATCAGCCAGGGCTTCCTGCATGGATTTGATATATTCCACATTCTGGCTCCAGAGAACATTTTCTGTTTCTTTTACCATTTTCCGGAACTCAGCTTCAGTTCGCTCTTCCGGCTCAAGGTTTTGCCAGTGATCGTAAATAATGGTTAATTCCACGATCACTTTACTGTAATTCTTGATCGTATTATCAAGATTGCGCAACTCCTGCCAACCGATGAAGGCAGCACCAAAAGCAGCGGTAATCGTAACCAACAGAAAATAATCTAGCGCTGCTAAAATCGCGCCTACAACACCAGCGATACCAATAGACCATTGAAGACGAACGCGCTCTTTTTGGATCTTGTTAATTTTTCGGATATGCCAGGCAAGTTGATTTTCCAGGCGATAGACAAAATACTCGTCACCATTCAATGCTTTGAAACCGGAGTCACTATCAGGATCATCGGGATAATAATAAGGAGGAATAGCGCCGGTATATTGCTCTAAAACCATTTCCCCGCCCAAACCGCGATAAACCTGACGTTGAATAGCTGCCAATCTTTTTTCCAGCCAGACGCGCTTGTTAGCGTTATTTCTCTTGATCGTACGGAAGAGGTAAATTTCTTTCTGGATTTCTTCCGCGCCCGCTCGCAAGATCAGAAAACCACCGCCACTATGGAACTTGTTATAGATCATAGCCAAAAGCGATGCCATAACCGGTGATGAGATCAATAGGAACTTCAAGACCGTCTTTCCTGTAACGAGGAAAGTGTCTGGATAAGTCTCTGTTAGTACCGCAAAGATCGCGGCAAGTACGCCGAGAATGGCAATCCAGCGGCGCAGCCCGTAATGGGGTTTTTCCATTTTTTCGGACGCCGCATCCATTTGTGCATAACGTGACCAAGCAACTTCAAGGATGGGTGCTCTTGTTTCGGTTTGGTTGTCCATTCGTTCCTCCAAAATTATGTTGGATTGGTAATCTTTCTATAAATTCCTGTTGAGGAAGTCTTCTATTTTTTCATATCCAGATTCGGGCATAAAAGTCTATATTCGTCACCTGCATAATTTTTTTCCCATTCAATTTCGCTCAAGTTAGAGATTAAATGCGCACAGGCTGTATCCACAAGGCTATCTGTTGGGGTAACGGGTAGTGCCGGGATATCCCATATCTGGACAGTTTTTCGAGCAACGGTAGCAAGCTCAAGTCCATCGGGCGAAAACGAAACGCTTCTAACCACATCGCTGTGTGGGATGCGGGAAATTTCCTGGCCAAGAGAGACATCCCAAAGATAGGCAAAATAATTTGAGCTTCCACCCGCAAGGAGTTTGCCATCGGGGCTAAAAGTGAGCGCATGAGGCTGGCCATTCATCCGGAAAAAATCTTCTGTAAATGAATAATTATGCTCTACACTCACAAGGTAAATTATGCCTTCGCTACTTCCCGCAGCAAACCAGGTGCCATCTGGACTATAAGTAATATTATCGTATTCACCAGTTTGAACTAAGCCGGCTACTCTTTCTTTTGTTTGGATATCCCAAATATTGATCTTATTTTCCATGCCTGCGGCAATGTGCTTTCCGTTGGGGTGATAGACTACCGATTGTAAAGGGGCAGGGTTTTCTATGTTGGCTATTTCTTCTCCACTTTCTAGATCCCAAATGCGGAGGAAGGAATCTCCACCTGCTGTAACTACTTGCGTATTATCCGGGCTAAAATCAAAACCATAAACCTTGGCACCATGTTCGAGGATAAGGGTCTCTTCTGTTTCGAAGTTATATAGCCTTATTTTGTCTTCACGGGTTTCTTCTACAGCTACCCATTTATTATCCGGGCTATAGTCCAAATAATAAGTTAACCCTTTTGTTGGAAGAATTTCTGTTCCTTCGGTGCCTGTCTTGACAGATAATATATCCTCAACAGCGAAGAGACGTACATTTTTCTCATCTGTGTGGACGGCGAATATCTCACCAGATGGGGAGTAATGAGCACCGCGCACCAGCTCGGGGAATTCAATATAATTTAGGCGTGCCAGCAGCACAGAGGTATCCCAGAGGGTGATATTTCCCTTATCGTCACCGACAATTAGTCGAGTGCCTTCTTCGTTAAACAAGATCGCTGTGCCGCGTGTTCCAATGGGGATATGGATCATTTCACTACCTGAAGCCGCATTCCAAACGCGGGCGGTTCGATCGTCACCTGTGGAGGCGATCCAGCCACCATTATCGGTTATATCCATGCGTAGCACAAAACCATCGTGCTGCATACGCAATTTTTCAATGCCTGTTTCAACATCCCAAACACGCAAATTATTATCATCAGATGCAGTTACAAACCAATTATCATCAGGCGAAAAATCTATGAACTCGATCCAATCTCCGTGAGTCATTGCGCCACGCGCTGTACCGCGTCGTGTAACTTCGCTTGAGCGGGCAACACTGTCTGCGCCGCCAGTCACCATCCATTTGCTATCAGAGCTAAAATCAAGGGCGTAGACTTCATCATCATGTACTGCGCCCAACACATAATAAACGTCTTTTACATTCCAAATATAGGTTTGGCCTGATGATGTCCCCACCCCCAACCATTTGCCGTCTGGTGAAAAGACAGCTACATAGGCTGCACTATCTTGTTTCCAGTTTTGGGGAGGGGCTTCCAGATCATGTAGATTAATAAGACTGACAAAGCCGTCCTCGCGCGCGGCAACCAGCCTGCTTCCGTCTGGATTCAGGTCGAGGTCCCAAATAATGGTTCCGTCAAAGTCGTAACTCTTGATCAGTGAGCCATCGTCAACATCCCACAAGCGGACAGTTCCATCCTTTCCCGCCGCCATAAAATAATCGCCTTCTGCGCTAAAGACAATATCGTATACAGCCTTGTCATGCTCTACGCAGAATTTCTGTTCAGCATCATCAACTGTCCAAAGACAAACTTTTGCGTTTTCGCTGGCTGTAGCAAAATACATCCCATTGGGGCTGCGTTTTATACGCCAAATTCGTCCACCCTGAGAAACTTGAGCGATCGGGATAGGGCTTATGCTGGTATTACGCCGTAAAATATCTTCAGCTAAAAAGGATGGGAAACGTTGCCAAGAATCAATTGCGAGAAGCGTGCTTGTATCCAACTCTCCAGCTTCCGTCTGGTAAATACGTGCTTCAGCTGCCGCACGCTGCGCCTGAGCTTCGATCGCATTTTGTACCGCTTCAGCTTCATTTTCTTCTGCGATAACTTGTTGCGTTGCACGCGCATGTTCGTTTGCTATTGCTGTTGCTTCATTAGCTTTTGCTAACTCTGTCTGATCAATAGCAATACCCCGCTGGATCATGGCAAAAAAGCCTAAGGCAATACTTACTACTAAAGCAAAAGAAACACCGAACAACAAATTACGTTGTCGCTTTGTCGCCAATTGGCGGCTGGACTGGATGTATTCACCCTGAATAGGAACAACTTCACGCCCTTCTTTATCAGCGGCATTTACCATCCAGGTTTCAGCTTCGTTTAGATCATCGCCTTGCAAAAGGAAGCTGTTGCCATGATCTTTAGCTTCCCATTCTTTCGCACGCTGCAAAATCCTTGTGTGCTGTCGCACCCAACCCAGATCCGTTTGAATTGTATCGATCAGTGCTGGCAGGGTTGCATCGTAATCATCTTCCTCTCGCATATAAACCCAATTGGTTGCAGCAAGAGTGTCATGCATATCTTGGCCTTTTTCCGGCTCAATATGCAAGATAGGAACAAGTTTTTTATTGTATTTCAAGCCCAATTCCAGTTCCTGGGCACAAACTTTAGAGGCTAAGGAATCGGGCGTGATGATGAAAAGAAAAGCGTCCGCACCTTCAATGGCACGCGTGATCTCATCCATCCAGTCAGAGCTAAGAGGGATTCCCTCCCAATCCACCCATGCATCAACCCCGCTATTATCCAAGCTATCATTTAGTTTCTGCGCAAAGCCTTTATTTCGTCGAGAATAGGAAATAAAAACCGAAGAGGTTGATTCTATTTGCTCTGCCATTTACACTCCTAGCGGGCTACAAACCAGGCAGCGACATAACCTTCAGCACCGCTCGTATCTTTGACTTTTAGCCACTGATTATTGGACCCAATCTTTGCTTCGCCGCCTGCTTCTGCAATGGTCAGTTTTTCACCTACGGGCAAGTAACGGATCAAAGTTGCAGAGCTGATCTTGGGCTGACTACGGAAAGAAACTCCCTGTGCCGTCGTCTTTACAATATTAGCACCGCCTGCTGCAGGAGGGGTAGCTGCCTCTGCTGTAGCCGCTGTTGAGCCACTCTCATATTTAACATACCAGGCAGCAACAAAACCATCACGCCCATCTTTATCACGCACATTCAGCCACTGTCCCATCACACCCACCTTCGCAATTGTCTGAGCAGAAGGTTCTAAACTAAGCACTTTTTCTGTAGTCGGAATACGGCGAATTAAAGTTTCAGGAGAAATGGTCGTGTTCTTGCGGAAAGCAATATTATCTGTCGGGATAAGCGAAAGCGCACCTGCCGGAAGAGGCTTCGTCGAAGCAGGCGTAGCTGCTGTAGAAGTTGATGAGGTAGATGAAACCACCGTTGTAGCTGCTTCACTACCAGGAGGGGGCGCACCTTTCTTGTCAGAAAGATACCAGGCGGCCGTATATGCTTGTTTCCCTTCCGGGTCTTGCGCGTGGAGCCATTGCCCCATCACACCAAGTTTTTTCTTCGTTGCTGCAGCAGATTCGAGGCTTTTTAGTTCTGTCTCGCCTTCCAAGCGTTTCACAAGATAGCCACCTACAGATGGGTCTGCCCGGAATGCCAGATCATCTTCGGCAACATAAACAGTCATCGAATCAGCAGGGACAGGTACCGGCTCAGGTGGTTTCGGCGGCTTCGGCGGGATCCCATAAGCATCAAACCAAAGCACCGCAGAAATTTCAGATTCCAGTTTCTGACCCTGATATTTATAACGTTGCGTCAACAGAACATCTTTGCCCGGGCCATCACCACCATACTTATAAGGATCGTAGATGACGTAATCATCACCTTTTTTCTCTTTAACCAACACAAAGTGAGTCTGAATACCGGCTTTTTTATTCCAATCCACTTGTAAGATCACAGGCTTACCGGCTGCCACGGCCGCATCAATGCGTGAAACAGGAGCCGGGAAACTCTCACAAGGCTCCATATCCTTATAAACCAGATTTGGGAAAGCGTAAGGCAAAACACTGGGAATAAAAAACGCTCCCTGAAAACCACCCTTTGCCTTCATTTTGTCATTAACAGTTGCCGGAGTTTCGTTATACCCGATCCCATTGAGCATCATCGTTACGGATGTTAATAAACAACCCCAGCCTTTAATCGTCTCATTTGAATTTCCTAATTTCTTTTTTCCCCATGCATCGTCGTTCTGGTATAGGTTTTCAGTCTTGAACATCAGCGGTCCTCCTGAAGACTCGTTATTGGATTCTGGAATTTATGCAGGATGGTACTTAGGTACTGTGGAAATTATACAATAAAACTCCGAATTTCCAAGCGAAAGGGTTTACGGTTTTGCAAGGAAACTGCAATGTTTCGTACTTAAGTTGGGCTGGGCGCCCTTTAAAGGGCTGGATATCCGAAGAAAAGAAGAAAGAGGAAAGAAGATGCCCCCCTCTTTCTTCTTTCCTCTTTTCCAAACTACTCCCTACTTTCCACTTTCTATTCTCTAAGTTCTTTGATCTCCTCCAACACCGCCCCATTCACCAACGCCGAAGTATCGCCTAAATCCAGCCCCAAATAGGCCGAGCGGATCATGCGGCGCATGACTTTGCCATTTCTCGTTTTGGGCAGATCACTGATGAAAAGGATGCTCTGCGGAGCAAGCGGTTTGCCCATCGCTTTGGCAACCATGGCACGTAGTTCGGCACGCAGGTCGTCGTTGCAATCCACATCTGTGCCTAAGACGGCGAAGACGACCACGGCGCTTCCCTTGACGGGGTGCGGCACGCCGATGGCGGCTGATTCGATGACACTATCGTGATCCACGAGAATGGATTCCACTTCGGCGGGGCCAAGCCTTTTGCCCGCTACCTTGATCGTATCATCCGAGCGGCCGAGAAGGTACCAAAGCCCGTCGCTGTCTTTAGCGGCAAAATCGCCGTGCACCCAGACATCTTCCCATTGCGACCAATAGGATTCGAGATAGCGTTCGTTATCCTTCCAGAAGCCACGTGTCATACCGATCCAGGGGGCTTTGATGACCAACTCGCCGACTTTATCAACGATAGATTCGCCATTTTCATCGACCACGTCCACGGCCATGCCCGGGCAGGGGCCAGAGAAGGAGCAAGCCTTCATCGGCAAGATCGGGTTACCGGAAACGATGCCGCCTGAGATTTCCGTCCCACCCGTGTAGTTGATGATGGGCACATTCCCGCCGCCAACTTGCTTGAAGAGCCACATCCACGGGTCGGGGTTCCACGGTTCGCCCGTCGAGGCGAAGAAGCGCAGGGATGAAAGGTCGTGCTTCTGCCAATGCTCATCGCCTTTGGGAATCAGGGCACGCACCAAAGTTGGGGATAGCCCCAGTGTGGCGACTTTATGGTCTTCGACGATCTTCCAGAGCCGACCAGGGTCGGGGTAGTCGGGCGCACCGTCATAGATAAGGAAGGTGCCGCCCAAAACCAGCGCCCCAAAGACGAGCCAGGGTCCCATCATCCAGCCCATGTCGGACATCCAGTAGAGGACTTCATCTTTATGTAAATCTGTATGGAAGGCCATATCCTGTGCGGCTTTGAGCGGGAATCCGCAGTGGGTATGCACAGCGCCTTTCGGGCGCCCCGTTGTGCCGGATGTGTAGATGACCATGAGCACATCTTCGGCGTCGGTCACTTCTGTTTGGGCTTCGGTGGGTTGGCTATCCACTATTTCGTGCCACCAATGATCACGACCGCCGACCACCCGAAGACCATGCCCTTCGAGTGCAGGCAAGCCCAAATCAAGTCCGATGCGGTCTACGACGATGACGTGCTCGACCGTTGGTGCTAAATCCAATGCCTGATCCGCCACGGATTTCATATCCACCGGCTTTCCACGCCGAAAAACGCCATCTGCGGTGAAGAGGGCTTTCGCATCCGCATCCACAAGGCGGGTGGTGATGGCATTCACGCCGTAGCCCGAAAAGAGGGGCAAAATGATGCCGCCAATCTTGGCGATGGCGAGCAGGGCGGGGACGATCTCGGGGATCATGGGCATGTAGATGCCGACGGCGTCGCCTTTGCCCAAGCCGAGCGAGCGCAGGGCGTTGGCGGCCTGGTTGGTTTGGCGGTAGAGTTCGCCGTAGGTGATTTTGCGGCTCTGGCCCTCTTCGCCCTCCCAGATGAAGGCGGCGGCCTGCTCGGTGGGCGTGCCCATATATTTATCGACACAGTTGTGGACGATGTTCATCTTGCCGCCCACGCACCACTCCGCCCATTGGATGCCCTTGTCGAAGTTGGCGACTTCACTGTAGGGCGTGTAAAACTCGACATCCATGAATTTGAGCACGGCGTCGGTGAACCATTTCACGTCTTCGGTGGAGCGCTGCATGAGGGCGTCAAAATCGGGGATGCCGTGCTGGCGCATGAAGGCCGTCAGATTTGCGTTCTCAATATGCTCTGGAGTGGGATTCCAGACAATCTCGCCGCCGAAGTCGAAGGTTTCGCTCATATTTTGCTCCTTTTGGATCACGAATTTGGACGAATTAGACGAATTTCACGAATGTTTTTGTGGATGAAGAGCTGCTTCGCTCGTATTTTAGGCTTGCTTCCGTTATGGAGGGTTGGTTCGGGGTGTTATCACCGCACACAAGCGTGCAATGCAGGTCTTGCAACAGTTAAGATTGGTTCATTCTGGCAGAATGAACCAATCTCCGCGGAAAATTATAATTTATTTTTTTCGAATCATATTTCTCGTAGTTTATAATACAGCACGGATTACTCGTCTAAAAAGGATGGAAAAGTATGCCGCTCTTTCAAATAGTAAAAACTAATATCTCACCGACAGCACAAACCAACTTCAAAACCGAAAAAGAGTTGCAAAATTTGGTTGAGAGGAACTTGCAAACAATTTTCAATTGCCGCTTGGTGGCAACTGAATTCTCAACAGGCACACAACATGCGGGAAGAATAGATACTTTAGCCCTATCTGAAGATAATAATCCCGTTATCATTGAGTACAAGAAAAAAGAATCTTCAGATTTGATAAACCAGAGTCTTTTTTATCTATCGTGGATTCATGACCACCGAGGTGATTTTGAGATAGCCGCACAAAAGAAATTAGGGCGTGATATTGAAGTTGACTGGTCGGATGTGCGAGTTATTTGCATTGCACCAGGCTATAAAAAATACGACCTGCATGCTGTAAAAGTTATGGGAGCAAATATCGAACTTTGGCGCTATCGGCTATACACAAATGATAGTTTTTATCTCGAAGAAGTATTCAAACAAACCTACCCTGAAAATTCACCTTCTTCTCTTGAAGACACAGAAAAAGATCCTATTATGGTTGCTGCTGGAAAAAAAGCAGCAATTACCAGAGCTACAGGGAACTATAGTTTTGAACAACACATTCATAACAAATCAAAGAAGGTGAAAGAGTTAGCTCATGCTGTTCAAGAATATATTCTGGATTTGGATACCGCCATAGAGCAATCACCAAAGAAAATGTATGTGGCATATAAAATATCTCAAAACATCGCCTGCATGGAAGTTCAAACACAACTTGTACGTTTGTTCTTGAAATTGCGTCCAGAAGATATAGAAAACCCTCCATCAATTTATAGGGATGTTACAAATATAGGGCATTATGGAACAGGAGAAGCTGAGTTCACAATAAAATCGGAAGAAGATTTAGAAATAGCAAAGCCCTTTATAGAATTAGCGTATCAAAAGATCGGGGGATAATATGGATATGGCCACACCTTCTATCAACTGGCTCCTCGAAGGAGACATATCCATTCAATATCAAACGCACCGTGATCTTTTGGGCGTTGAAAAACCTGAACTCCAGACACGGATCGCAACCGAAGGTTGGGGGAAAAGATTTCTCAGCGCCCGTCAACCGGAGGGCCATTGGGGACAGGGCTTTTATCAACCCAAGTGGATTTCATCCCATTACACGCTGCTCGACCTGAAATATTTGAATATCTCGCCTGATATGCCTGAGATCAAAGAATCGATTCTACAAATTGCCCACAACAACAAAAGCAACGATGGAGGTGTCAACCCGCACCGAGATCACCGGGGAAATCCTGTTAGCGATATGTGTATCAACGGGATGTTCCTGAACTATGCCTGCTATTTTAAGATCGACGAAAGTGAGCTAAAATCTGTTGTCGATTGCCTCATCGAACACCAAATGCCGGACGGGGGCTATAACTGTCGTATCAACCGTGGCGGCGCCGTGCATTCATCGCTGCATACAACAATCTCCGTCCTTGAAGGGATTTTGGAATATGCCAAGAATGACTACGCCTACCGAGTAGACGAATTGCAAAAAATCGCCAAAGAATCCGAAGAGTTCATTTTGATGCACAAGCTCTACAAATCAGACAAAACCGGTGAGATCATCAACAAGAAATTCACCATGCTCTCCTATCCCTCCCGCTGGTTTTACAATATTTTGCGGGCGCTGGCATATTTTCAAGATGCAGGCGTGGACTATGATCCCCGCATGCAGGATGCGCTCGATATATTAATGAAGAAACGCCGCAAAGACGGGACGTGGCCCGTGCAGGCGAAACACGCAGGAAAAGTTCATTTTGATATGGAGAAGGCGGGAGGTCCCAGCCGCTGGAATACGCTACGGGCCTTGCGAGTGTTGAAACATTTTGAAAAATAAAGAAAGAGAAGAAAATAAACACACAACAGGTCTATTCCACTAAAGCAGAAAAGTATGCAAAATATCGCTGGGATTATGCCCCCAATGCAATCAACGCGATCATAAAAACCACCGGGCTTTCTGAAAGCATGATCATTGCCGATATTGGTGCCGGAACAGGCATTCTCACGAAGCATTTTGTAAAGTTGGTTCAAAAAAACTACGCCATTGAGCCTAATGCGGAGCTGAGATACTTCCTTAAAAAGGCATTGGGAGATTTCCCCGGGGTTTCAATCATGGATGGTTCTGCGGAAGAGACAGGTTTGCCCGATAATTCCGTTGATCTGATCACGGTAGCGCAAGCCATTCACTGGTTTGAACCCAGGCCTGCAAAAGAAGAAATACTGCGAATTCTCAAAGAAGATGGCTGGCTCGCCTTACTCAGGAATTATGGTACCGATAACGAACAGAATATGGCGATTGGCACTTTGATGACCGAAGAATATGGCGCTAATTTTTCTGTTGTCCATGAACGCTCTCTAGAAACACCGGTCAATTTCTATTTTGGACATGGGAATTTTCAAAGAAGAATCTTCTCCTTTAAATTCAAGCAAAGCCGCGATGAGTTTATCGGTGCCCTAACAACCGCATCCTATATGCCGGATGAAGATCATCCGCTTTTTTATAGACTCGAAGAAGAAGCAAAAAGAATATTCACGCAACACAGCAATGACGGCTATCTAACTGTCAAGGGAGAGACCGAGTTACTTATCGGTCAACCACAAAAATGAAGAAAAACCAAACCCAACCTAATAACCCCTTACACGGGATCAAACTCAAACAGATCGTTGAAGAACTCGTCGAGCATTATGGGTGGGAAAATCTCGGTGATCAGATCAATATCCGCTCCTTTACGCATGACCCTTCTGTAAAATCCAGCCTTAAATTTCTACGCCGAACACCGTGGGCACGCACAAAAGTAGAGAATCTATATATCGAAACCTTCTCAAACAGAAACGAATAAACTTCGGCAAATATGATTTAAATAGAAAGACTCTCAAAGCAAAACTTTGAGAGTCTTTTTTATTAAGAAAAAAGCTTACTCTGCTTCTTCATCTCTTTCGAGATAACTCTCGATCATAAAGAGATTTTTCTCACCCACACGCTGAACAACATCCAACAAGGTTTCCATGCTGGAAACTTCTTCAACCTGCTCGGTGATAAACCACTGCAAGAAAGTCTGTGCTGCATAGTCACGCTCTTCCATGGCAGTATCCATTAGCGCATAGATCTGCTCAGTAACTTCATTTTCCCAGTCCAGAGACATCTGAAAACTCGCGGCGGTATCTGCGATCTCATAGACAGGTGCTTCAATAGATGGGATTTTCACCTCTGCGCCGATCTCGAGCAAATAATGCAAAAATTTCATTGCGTGTTCTTGCTCTTCTGCTGCTTGAGCATAGAAAAACTCGGCAAACTTTGGCAAAGATCGGCTATCAAAATAAGCGGCAATTTGCGTATATTGCATCGCAGCACCCATCTCGTTCCCGAATTGGGCATTCATCATATCGGCTAACTTTTTGCTAATTCTCATTTTCTTTTCCTTTTTTATGGATGGGGACTAAATAAATATCTGGGCTAATTTTAGCATCTGCCCGTTAAAATTTCATTGGAGGTTCTCTAATATCTCCTGCGCAGCCGCACGTGGGTCAACTTGCTCGGTGAGCACAGAAATTGTTGCGGCATTGAATATCTCGGCTAAAGCCTCTACACGCTCATTCGAAGGGATAGGCTCTGCAACGAGGCTTAATTCCTGTAAGGCGATATCTGTCAGCGCAGTTGGGCGCGGGGCTAAATATCCCGTTTCACTTGTCCATTCGGCGAGAAATTCGCTCTGGGAGAGGAATTCTGCCAATTCAACGGCAGCAGGCTGAAGGTCAGGGTCGCTTCCGGCCAGCGTCCAGAGCCAGGCAGATGCAAGAGAACAAGATTCATTGTCCGAGTTAGGGATGGGGCTAAGGATCGCACCCGCTGGCGTTTCATCCAAGAAATCTTTTGACCATTGAATCTTCAAGGTATTTTCATGTGCTGTCTGAGAAAAAATATCGCTTTGGTAAAAAGAGAGCAGTTTGGTCAGGGCTTCTTCCTCGAGTTCCACTTCGTTATAGAGACAAAAGCTGAGTTCGGCAACATCTTCTGGCAACAGGATCTGCGCTTCTTGCTCCGGCAAATTTTCAACAGAGAAAAAGGGATATTCTTCACTGGGCAAATAGCGCAGCCCAAGCAAATTTATAGCAAAAGGCAGCCCATAGGTTGAATTTTGAATACTGGAAAGCGGGCGCGCGTAGGGGAACCAATCCGGGTCGTCGAGGAGCATCGTAAGCCCATCGAGAGGGTGCAGGATGCCTTCGTTTACCGCGCTTTCAAGGTCAGGGCGCAATAATGCAACCAGATCGGGCATGGAAGATGGCGCTGCCTGATGTGTGGCGATAAGCGCATTTAGCAAACTGGCTTCACCCTCTATCGCTTTGATACGGATATCGAGAATCAGGTCTGGGCGGCGTTTTTGAAATTCATCCAGCCTTGCTTTAAGGAGGGCACTGGCTTCTGTTTCTGTCTCAGGATCAAATTGTGGAGGCAGCCACACGCGCAGCGTTTTAGGTGTGTCATCTTCGATAGCTGGCGCTTCGCTCTCTGGTGTTGTTTCAATTTCTATCCCTTCACTTTCGGCTTCAGGGGTAGTGGGCGTTGCTGGTGTTTCCGCATTATAGGGAAAGCTGGTACAAGCAGTGAGAAGGAAAAGGCTAAATAGAATAATAGCTTTTTGTCCGATTTGATGATTGTCTCGAAATATTTTCTTCATTAGAGTTCTATCTTTTTCTCAAGTAATGCAAGTAATAGTTTAACCGTATTCTTCACATCGTCATAATCGACCATCTCGGAAGGCGAGTGGACATAACGACAGGGAATAGATATGCCGCCAGCCATTGCCCCCACACCTGCGACTTGAATAGCGCGCGCATCGGTGCTGCCCAAAGTGGAGACTTCTCGTTGATAGGGAATTTTTGCCTTTTCGGCGGTTTTGATCATCCAGGAAACGATGCGTGGATCAGCGATCATTAGCGGGTCTTTAATTTTAATGGAAACGCCTTTGCCCAAAGAAACTTCTTTCTTGGCACTATCGGGAGTATCTCCCACCGGGCAAATATCGATGGCGATACCGATCTCGGGCGCGATCTCAAATGCAGAGGTTATCGCGCCACGTACCTGTACCTCTTCCTGAGTCGTAAAAACAAAATATACTTCATGCGCTGTGCTCTTTAATTCTCTCATAGTTTCGATCAGTGCAGCAACGCTAACGCGATTATCCATCGACTTGGCAATTAATCGTTTGCCAAGATCATGGAAAGGGCGCTCCAGCGCGGCGACATCACCGATCTTTACAGGAGAATCCTTAGGGCTGGTTGCGCCCGTATCAATGAACATTTTATCCAGGGGAGCGAGCTTTTTCTGCGTTTCCACTTTTAGATATTCTGCGCCAACCACCCCATATGCACCATTCAAAAAACGGACGCGTGCGCCAACCAGTGTATGTGGAAGAAATGTACCCACAGGGCTAAAACGCGCGAAACCATTTTCATCTACGTGGTTGACGATCAGACCGATCTCGTCCATGTGGGCAGCGAGCATGATTTTTTTGCCGCCGGAGCCTTTTCGAGCGATCAAATTACCCAAAGCATCCACGCGAATTTCATCAGCAAATTCTTTGATCTCATCCATGATCACCTCACGGATTTCGCCCTCGTATCCGGAAGGGCTAATAGTTTCGGTTAATTTTTTGATTAATGGTTTCATAGAATAGAGTTCCCGATAAATCACTACAACATTTTTGTTTTTGACAGTACGCACAAAAATCTATATAATATAGATAATCCGTTCAGCGGAGGTGGATTGCCCGTAGGGGCAAGCGTAAGAGAGTCTCGTAGGAGGCTCTTTTATGTTAAGGATATATCACATAGCCATACCCTTTGATTTGGGTATTATACAGGTGGTGATTGAATTTTTCCGTAGAAATTTTCATAATTCGCTTTGCAAAGGGTGCAATTTCTGTGTTTAGCAAGCCTTCTTTTTTTAGCACCCACATTTTTGCAGGATGACCTAATAAATCTGCAAGTTGCAAACCCGCAATGTTTGCAGTTTTTGATTTTATCTTCAAATTCCGTGATGTTAGTGCTGTTTGGAAATAGTCTGAACTGGTAATACCCCAAATCCCGTGTTCGTATACTCTTTGGTAAGAATCTTTTAACAAACGATCTTCCTTGCCTCCGCGTGCTTCTGCCATCATATCTCCCACACGGTTTACATGATTAAGATAGCCCGCGTACCGTTGTAATAAAAACCCTAAACCTAAATGGTAGGGGTGTGATGCTGTTTCACCGTATTTTTGCTTTAGTGCGTCTTTGTCAATAACAACAGCAACCATGCGAAAATTACTTCTTTGGATCAAAGCCAGTAAGCCTTCATCAAATGCAGCCCGTTTTTCATCATCGCGCAGTACCTTAAAAGCCTTACGCGCATGAATCATATCTTCGCGATGTAAAACAACAGGATTATCTGGATGATGAGGAAGGTGAGCGGCTTTTAACGCTTCAAGATTGTGATGAAATTTCAAATAATCGGGGTTTTGAAACCAGCATCCCAACAAGCATAAATAGCGATGAGAAATGTGAGATGTATCACGGAATACGTGATCACCCGACTCGTCTAAATATAATCTATAACGATCTTTAAACTCCGCTGGACGGGATATGGACAATTTCAGTTTCATCGTTGTTCTTATCTCGCTTCTTCCAACAATTTTGGTGAAAGATCAATTAGCGCCGAATATAATAAATTCAAGGTATTTTCCCAATCTTTGATTCGGCAAAGTCCCATTGCGGAGTGGGCATAACGCCCCGGCACAGAGACCGAACCTGTTGGGATGCCCGCCCGTGAAATATGGATGCTTCCCGCATCCGTGCCACCGCCGCCAGGCTGCCGATATTGATAAGGGATTTTCTTTTTATCGCCAGTTTTGCTCAACCAACGAACAATGCGCGGGTCGGAGAGCGTGCGTGCGTCTACAGTATAAATCGCGGGACCTGCACCCAACTTCGTGTTGTAACGGATATTTTCGCTGCCATCGTGAGTAGGCATGTCCATCGCCGGTGTCGAGTCAATGGCAAGTGCCACGTCCGGGTCAAGAGCGTGCGCGGCAACTTTCGCACCTCGCAAACCCAATTCTTCCTGCACGGTGAAGGCGGCAAGCAAGTCAATATTCGCGGGCGCATTCTTTAATAATTCGATCAGGATGGCGACTCCAAGCCGATCATCCAATGCCTTTGCACGGATGGAATTTCCCATCCGTAAAAATTTCGTTGCAAAAGTCGCCCGATCACCGACCTTGACATTAGGCTTACCCAGCCCCACATCAATTCTCAGCGACTTGATCGGAATCGTGCTCCCTCGCTCCCCCGGGCTGACGAGGTGAATGGGCGCAGCACCGATCACCCCAGACACTTTCTCGCCCCCGACCCAGACGGGTTTGCCCGCCAACTGACGCGGGTCCATGCCGCCAAGGGTTTCAAACTGGAAAATACCATCGCTCTCTTCGTTGACGAGCATAAAACCGATCTCGTCCATGTGGGCAGCGAGCATCACGCGCAAGCGCTTTTTGCCCTTGCCGCGTTTTGTGACAAGCAGATTGCCCATTGCATCCGTTTTTATTTCATCAACAATATCTTCTATTTCAGTGCGCAGGATTTTTCGGATTGCACCCTCATCACCAGAGACAGCGATAGCGTTGGTTAGTTTTTCTAATAGATCTAATTGTAGTTTTCTTATTTTCAGCATATTTTTTTATCAGCGATAGAACTGCATTGCATCCGCTTTTGGATGCGTTGCAGTTCGGTTATCTTCACAAGACCCGATGTGCAACGCGCCGCTTCGCTTACAGCAATGCACATCTAGCATTTAATCATCCCAAACAATCTTTTCCAAAAAATCAGCATCTAGCATGGTAATAAATTCTGTTAACAAACGCGCTGCGCGTTGAATATCTTTTGTTGCCACTACTTCAACAGGCGTATGCATATAGCGAACAGGAATGGAAATCACGATTGTCGGGATTCCCTCTGCCGAAATTTGCAGATCATCGCCATCGGTGCCAGATCTACCCGGCAAAAATTCCGTGCCATAGGGCATTTCCAGCTTTTCAGCAAGTTCTTTAAATTGCTCATATAAAAATGGATGGTTAACCGCGCCCCATCCCAAGGTGGGACCGCTGCCCAGTTCAAAAGTTTCCCAATTGCTTGCACCGGGGCCTTTGGCAAAGGTAACGTCCACTGCCATGGCTATATCCGGGCGAATTTGGAACGCAGATGTACTTGCACCCATATGCCCGATCTCTTCCTGCACTGTTGCAGCTGCCCAAATATCCCAAACATGCTCCCGAGATTGCAATTCCTCAAGGCACAATGTCAGCGCAGCGACCGATGCGCGGTTATCGAGAGAATGTCCGGCCAAAAGCCCGCCACTCATTTCCGTTGGTTCTGTAGCAAAAGAAACTGTGTTTCCGATTTTTATTTTTCGGGCAACTTGTCGTGTAGAAAGACCTACATCTATCAAAAGATGCTTGAGCGCAACCGCGCCCTTTGCTTCGCCTTCTGGCAAAAGATGCGCTGGCGGTTGAACGATGATACCCGGCAGATCGCCATTCTCGGCATGGACGGTCACTGCCTGCCCGGGCAAGACACGGATATCAACCCCGCCAAGATTGGCAACATGTAAAAATTCGCCAGAAATTTTGCTCACGATAAGACCAATCGCGTCCATATGCGTGGCGATCATCACAGAGCGGCGTGGTTCTTGACCGCTGCCGCGCTTTAGTCCGTGTAAAGAGCCAAGAGCGCTTTGGCTGACTTCATCAGTGAGTGGCATCCACTTTTCTTCGATGAGTTGAGCTACCGGTGCTTCAAAACCGGAGAGACCAGAATATGAGAGAAGAGACTTCAAAAAATCGGTTTTCATAAGCGTATGTATTGGGGAAAAGAATTTCCCCTCTTCTATAAAGTGGAAGAGGGGAGCATTATCAATCAAAAATTGAAAATATCGACGTTCTTGTCGGCAATGGGGTATTGCTCGGTGTAGGTGTTTCAGTAAAAGTCGCCGTTGGCGTTGGCGTATAAGTTTGTGTGGGCGTGTTGGTAAAAGTCTGCGTAGGCGTAAAGGTATGAGTCGGCGTGAATGTCTGTGTTGGTGTAGATGTAGGCGTTGAAGTATAAGTCTGTGTTACAGGCAAAAATGGCGTTGGGGATGCAGTAAATGTTTGCGTCGGGGTCGGGCTTAATGTAGGCGTAGCCGTGACAACATCAGGCGTAATACTAGAGGTAGGCGATGCCGGTGTACCCAATGTTGGAGTCAGCGTAATCGAAGGCGTTAGACTCGCTGTTGGGGTCGGCGTAGGAGGATCGGGAGCAAATCCAAGCGCAACAAATCCTATGCAATAGCAAGGCAGCGTTGCCAAAATGATCGATATTAAAATACGGCGGCGGCGTGCAGTAAGCTCTCTATTATTCTCCATTTTTTCTCCTTCCTGATGATAACATAGGCGCATGAAAAGGTGAAATAGCCAATGTTAGTGCAACGCGCTTTTTCATACACACGGTATAATTTCCCCATGATCCCAATTTCTTTGAAAATTTCCGGTTTTCTTTCCTATCGTGATGCTGTGGAACTCGAATTTGAGAGCTTCAATCTTGCCTGCATTTCCGGGCATAATGGCGCGGGGAAATCTTCGCTGCTCGATGCCATCACCTGGTCTCTCTTTGGGCAAGCCCGCAAACGAGATGATTCTCTCGTCAACCTGCAATCGAAAGCCGCCGAGGTGATCTACACTTTTCGTTACGAAGAGAACACCTATCGCATCCAGCGCAGCATGCCGCGCGGCAAAAAGAAAAACCTTGAATTTCAAATTGATGATGATGGTCTCTGGCGGCCATTAACAGAACACTCCCTGCGTGCCACGCAGGAACGCATCGAAGAAACCCTGCGTCTCGATTACGACACCTTTGTCAACGCCGCTTTTTTCTTGCAAGGCAAAGCCGACCAGTTTACCCAACAAACTTCCAGCAAACGCAAAGAGACCCTTAGCAATATTTTAGGCTTGGAAATTTGGGATGAATATAAATCACGCTCCGCAGTTAAACGACGCGAGATCGAAAAAGAACTTGATACGGTGGATGGCAGGATCGCCGAGATCGACGCAGAACTGGCAGAGGAAGATATTCGCAAAGAACGGCTTGCAGAACTCGAAAGCGAACTCAGCTCTTTGTCTGCTACCCGTAAAACACAGGAAGCCGTTCTCGAAAATATTCGCCGTTTAAGCGCATCTCTGGCAGAACAGCGCAAATTGGCAGAAGCACTGGCTGAAGCATTATCCCGCTCTAAACGTGCCGAATCGGACCTGGTCTCGCGCCGCAGCGAACGCGAATCTGCGCGTGGACATTATGCCGATCTCCTCGCCCGCGCCGACGAAGTAGATGCTGCACACAAAGCATGGAAAGAATCCCGCGAAGCCCTCGCCAAATGGGAAGAGACCGCAACCCAATTCCATGAACATGATGCGAAAAGACAACCCTTTTTACAGGAAATCAACGCAGAAAAAGCACGCCTGGAACAAGAATTATCTTCACTAAAAGAGCAAGAAACGGTGATCAGCGATCAAGTTTCAGTGATCAGTGAATTGAAAGAAGAGATCACGGTCGCAGAAGAGGCACTTTCGGAGGCAGAGAAGAAAGTTGCCGAGAGAGATGCTTTTGCACGGGAGCAAGCTGAAACAAGAGAGAAATATGCCGCGTTGCAAGTAGAAAACAAACAATACAAAATCCAGATGGATGCTCTTAAGGAGCGCATCGAGTCTTTTAGATCCATAGAAGTAGCAGAATGCCCTCTTTGTGGGCAGGATCTAAGCGATGAGCATCGCGCCGAAACTTTGTCAAAAATGGAAAAGGATGGCAAAGAAAAAGGCGATCAATATCGCGCCAATACGGCTGAGATGAACGCTATTTTTGCCGAGGTTGAAAATTACGAATCACGCAATACACAATATAAATCTGTTGAACAGGAGCGTTTAGCCGCCTCTACAAAATTGACCCAATTGAGCGAACGCCTTGCAGCAATGCAAGAGAAAGCAGAAGAATGGGCAAAAGAAGGAGAGAAACGCCTTCAAGAAGTGAACGAACTTCTTAAGACAGAAGATTTCGCTGTAGAAATTCGCGAAAAACTTGCAGAAGTGAATGCCGAACTCAAGAAATTGGGCTACGATGCAGCCTCACACGATGCAGCGCGTAAAAGAGAGAAAGAACTGAGCCTAATAGAAGATGATTTCAAGTCTTTGGAAAATGCGCGCGCTACACTAAAACCCCTCGAAGAGGAAATAGCCAACCTTGATGCACAGATCGAGAAAATGCAGGTTGAGATCGATGCACAGGAAATCGAGAATAATGGGGCACAAAAGGCCTTGGAAACAGCAGAATCTGAAACGCCCGACGAGAACGCTGCCTACGCCGAATTGCTCGGCATGCAAGAAAAAGAGAATCAAATCAGGGACGAGGTCGGTGCGGCGCGTCAAAACGTAGAGGTGTTGGCGGGGCTGCGCATCCGCAAATCGGATTATGAATCCCAGCGTGAAGATCTGGCTTTGGAAATATCCCGCTATAAAAAACTGGAACGCGCTTTTGGCAAAGATGGGGTGCCAGCATTGTTGATCGAACAGGCGCTGCCAGAGATCGAAGAAAAAGCAAATGACCTGCTTGACAGATTGAGCGCAGGGCAAATGTCTATTCGTTTTGTGACGCAATCAGCCTATAAAGATGCCAAACGCGAGGATATGAAAGAAACGCTCGATATCCAGATCAGCGATAGCGCCGGCGTACGCGATTACGAGATGTTCTCTGGCGGGGAGGCTTTTCGGGTCAACTTTGCGATCCGGCTTGCGCTCTCGAAGGTGCTTTCACAACGCAAAGGTGCGCGTTTGCAAACGCTCATTATCGACGAGGGTTTTGGCTCGCAAGATGCCCAGGGGCGCCAACGTCTCATAGAAGCAATCAATCAGGTTAAAGACGATTTTGCCAAAATCTTGGTAATCACGCACCTTGAATCATTGAAAGAAGCTTTCCCTACACAGATCTTTGTTGAGAAAGGTGAGAGAGGTTCGACAGTACAAGTAATTTAATTTTTTGAAGAACAGTGAGGGAAATATGAAAATATTTTACAAGGCAAGTCTTATTCTTTTCTTTGGGTTTTTCTTAAGTGCCTGTGGCAAACAAACCCTGACAGAAGCAACGCAAATTCAACCAACCATCTCCCCTCTGCCAACTTCTACGCCTACAGTTAATGTCACCAGCACGCCTATCCCAACGATAACGCCAGTTTATACGCCCCTGCCAGATACAAATTGCACTGGAGATAGCGATAAAAAACTAGATGTATACTACGAGAACGCGGAAATTTCTCGAATAGGAAATGGGCAACTTCATGGAATTGATTGGTCTTCGGATGGCACAAAATTAGCAATAGCATCAGAAACAGGGCTTTATATCTTTGATGCTAATTCATTTGAAATGCTCAATTATATAAATACTGGACGCTCCATAGAAACTGTACGCTTCTCACCTGATGGAACGATAATTGCTACAGATTATTCATCAAAAGTTGCTTTATGGGATTTGAATACAGGAGAGTTAGTTGGTGAGATAGGTGATAAAGTTGATTTTTACACTGTTCTAATAAGACATCCTCCTGACCCAGTACTTGGCAACATCTCTTTTAGCCCAGATGGTAAAGAGATTGTTGTCCATACGAAAAATTGGGGAGGAGATGAAGATAGTAATGGGAGTGTACAAATCTGGGACGCGCATTCTTACAAGTTAGTTAGAGAGTGGAAACTAAAGAAAGGAGTGTTTCCACTACTTGACCCTGTTTTTAGCCCTGATGGGAAGTATATTGCATCCCAATGGGGGGATGATGTTGTACTCTGGGATATTGCAACAGGGGAAGAAACAAAGCGATTTCAGTCAATGAGCTTTTTTCCTCTATTTAGTCATGATAGTACAAAATTATTGACCGTAAAAAGGGCTAGCTGCTGTTCGGTCCTTGAGATGGTAGATTTACAAACAAACAAGCCTTTTCAAGTCTTTCCTGTGGAGGACACACAAGATTTTGAAGCGGCTAAGTTTTCAGCCGATGATAAAAAACTGATTGTATATTACGCTTCATCGGCAGGAGCCACGATGGAGGTAAGAGATGTTAAGAATGGGAAACGTATTCTGTCTCTCCCTCTGCTTGATTATGTTTTTGGTTTTGCAACTAATCCTACAAAAAATGAAATAGTCACGATTGATTATGAGCAAAATATCCATATCTGGGATATTGATAGCGGGGCTCTATTGCGGACACATAAGTTTAGTGAATATTTTGGCTCAGAGATTTATCCATCGCCTGATGGTGAAAAACTAGTTGCTCTGCGAGATAAAAAGTTTCATTTGTACAATGCTCAAACAGGAGCATATTTATGTCAGCTTCAGGAGAATATAGAAGAACCTTATTTTTTTAGTTTTAATCCGAATGGAAAGGAATTTGCTTATATTACGCTTTCTGGAAAATCTTTGACCTGGGACTTAACGAGCGGAAATCTGCTACAAAGTATAGAAATTGGGCAAGAAAATGGCTCTGAAACAGAGCAAACAGGGAATTTAATATATAAAGAAACTCTTTTCTCTAATGCGCATTACGATTTAATCGCATGGGGATGGAAGGGTGAGAGAAGTAACAAAACTATTTGGATAGGAACATCGTGTGACGCATGGGAATCTCTTCCTACAATATGCTCTGGTGTTATAAGCCGTGATGGCAACTTTTTCGCCACTTATGAAAGAATAGAAGAAAAGTTTAAAATAACCATCTATAGTGCAGATACACATAATATGGTGAAAAGTATAGATATTGATGATCTAAGCGATAACTTCGCATTTAGCCCTGATGGTGAATATATTCTCTCCCTGCGTTTTATTGACTGGGCTATTGACATTTGGAACACAAAAACTTTGGAAAAAGTCACAAAAATAAACTCTGGCATGGAGGGAGATGGACCTTACCTCTCGGTTCAGGAATTTTCTTTTACTTCGGATGGAGATTTATTGGTCACTTATTTGCCTTATTGGAATGATTCGGTAAAATTGTGGAATACGCAAACATGGGAATTAGAGCAAAACTTTGATTACATAGGAGGTATTAGAGATGCTAAGATAAGCGGTGACGGCTCTTTAATTACGGCACTATCTGGTTATACAGTATATTTCTGGCATTTGGAATGAAATCATTATCGTAAACATCTCTAAAAGGCCTAAACCATGCTCATCTCCACCCTGCTTCTCCTCCTTGGCATCATCATTCTCTATTGGCTTCACAACCAATATCATACAGAGGCCCTTTCTGCGCCGGGAAACTCCCCTACAAAAAATGCGCCGCTGATTTCCATTTGTGTCCCTGCGCGCAACGAAGAGCGGAATATCCGCCGCTGTGTCGAATCCCTTCTTGCGCAGACTTACCCCAATTTCGAGATCATCGTTTTGGAGGATAGATCAACAGATTCCACTGCCCAAATTTTGGATGAACTCTCCAAAGGGGATGCGCGTTTAAAAATCATCTCCGGGAACGAACTCCCATTGGGCTGGGCCGGTAAACCCCATGCTTTAGCCCAGGCATCAGCCATTGCACAGGGCGAATGGCTCTGCTTCGTCGATGCCGATACCTTCGCCGCGCCCGAAGCCCTTAGCGCAGTTTATACAAACGCCCTAAAATCAGAAGCCGATCTCTTCACTATTTTTACTCATCAAGAAATGGAAACTTTCTGGGAGCGTACCATTCTGCCCCTCGTCATGACAGCCCTTTCAGCAGGTTTTTCCCCGCGCAAAGTCAACGACCCCGATACCGACATCGCCATTGCAAATGGGCAATTTATCTTTATCAAACACTCCGTTTATGATGCTATTGGTGGCCACGCAGTGATAAAAAATTCTATCGTCGAAGATAAGGATCTGGCGGTGCTGACGAAATCATCCGGTTATAAACTTATCGTCACGGATGGAAGCAATTATGTCCGCACGCGAATGTACACCTCCCTGCCGGAGATGTGGGAAGGCTGGACGAAGAATATCTATCTCGGTTTGCGTGATGAGCCGCGTTTGGTTGCGTTAGGGATTTTTGGGGCTTTTCTTGCGCTTTCGGCGGCCTTGCTGCTTCCGCTTTGGGTTGGCTGGGGTGTTTATTTAACGGTAGTAAGTCCAAATCAGGAGAGTTTCGTGATCCTTATTGAAGCCTTGTTCCTGTGGGGAACACTCATCTATTGGCGTATCCGAGCCAATCAGGCAACGGATATTCCCCGTTGGTACGCGCTAACAGCCCCGCTCGGTGCAGGCATCTTCGCCGCGATGATGTTCACATCTGCGTTTAAAGTAATTTCGGGGAAAGGGGTGGTTTGGAAAGGCCGAAAATATAAACGCTAAATTCTCACTCCCACCTACCCTCAGCAAAATCCTCTAATTTTTCTCTATCAACAATATAAATACGCCGATTCTTCAGTTGGATCGCACCACCGCGTTCCAATTCTTTTAAAGAACGAGCGATGACTTCACGGACTGACCCCAGGCGCGCCGCGATCTGATCTTGTGTAAGCCGTGCTCCATGCTCACCGCTGAGCGAATCTTCGGGCAATTTGACAAGCAGCCGCGCCAACCGATGCGTAACCTGATAAAAGGCCATTCCGCTCACCCGTTGAACAAGATTACGCAGATTATTCGCAAAATTATTCAGGATTTTCTGGGCATAAAGCGGATGAGCGAGAGTCAGCTCACGCAATATCTCACCTTTGATGACCCAAACTTCACATTCTTCGAGCGTTGCCGCATTCACAGGATTCCCACCGCCACCAAAAACAGAGACTTCGTTAAATGTATCTCCTTCGGTAAGAATATTTACAATATATTGCCGCCCTTGCGGGGAAAGTCTGTAAATTTTCGCGCTCCCTCTTTTGAGAATATGCAAGCCTGCACTCTTCTCTTCTTCTAAAAAGATTGTTTCCTTGCGCTCAAAAAGATGAAGTTGCATTTGCTCTGCAACCATCTCCAGAGCAGATTCATCTAAGCCCTCGAAGTAAATATTGCCACGCAAAATTTGCAGCTTTTCGGATGTAGGAGGGGAAAGTATTTTCATGTTTTTTTACGCCAAAATCCTGTTTCCACCACGCCTATCGATCTCCCACGGGTAGATAACAAATTTATCGGTCACATCGGCATAATAATCAGGGCGCGTTTCGCCAAACAAATTTCGATAAGGGTTAAAGTGCAGCACACAGGTTTCTGGTGAGCCTCCTGCTGCAACCACACGATTCTTCACGGCCGTGATCGTACGCCCCGATCCCCAAACATCATCCATAATGAGCACTGTGCGTTCACGCAATTGCTCATCGGCAGGAAATTGGATAAATTGCGGCCACGCCATGAGCTTGCTTTCTTCGGCTGCAATTTCTGCGGGAAAATCTACAGCCGCAGTCAACACGTGGGTGATATCCATCGCTTCTGCCAGCATCCCGCCGGGGACGATTCCGCCGCGCGTGATCATCACCATTGCATTAAACTCACGGTCAAATTTGGGGATCAAATAATTGATCAGACGATCAACATCTGTCCAGGTTAGAACGATATGATTGGGTTCAGGGCTCATTTTTTCTCAGTTAGGGTAAGTGCGTTGCACCTAAACGAACAGAATTATCACTTCAATAAAATAAAAACTCATCGACAGGCATTCTTTCATTGAAATTGGTGCGACGCATGCTTCTTAATGAAAATCCTATTCTTAGACACCGAGCATCGTTTCACTGGTCAAAAAATCTACTACGGCAATTAGCGCCTCTTCTTCACTGGCGCCATTTTCAAGAGCACTTCTATAGGCCTGTACTTGCCGATCCGCGCTGGTGCCACGCTCTAAAATTGTACGGATATGCTCAATCTCTTCACGGCTGCCGAGGTCGTCGATCACATCATCAACGAGTTCGAGCATTTCCAGCACAAGAAAATTCATTGGGACTTCTTCCTTGATCCCAAAATCGATCAATTTACCTTCTATGCCATATCGCATTGCGCGCCATTTATTCTCTTTAATATGATGTTGCCGATAAAGCCGCCAACTCATATTATTTTGGCGCAATTTGATAAGTTTTGCAACCAAAGCCTGTATCAACGCAGCAATGGCTACAGCATCGTCAACGCTCGTACAAATATCAGAAATGCGTACTTCAAGCGTACCAAATTTTGGATGCGGGCGTGCATCCCACCAGATTTTCGTCGCGTCCGGGTTACCGTCAACATCCACTGCCGAGCCAACTTGTCCCAGCGTATCCACCAACGTTTGATATTCGGAAAAAGATTCAAAACTACCCGGGATGCCCGTGCGCGGAAGCATCTCGAAAACCACGCTGCGATACGATTTTAATCCCGTATTTCGTCCCTGCCAAAAAGGGGAACTCGTTGTAAGCGCAAGAATATGCGGCAAAAAATAGCGCAATTGATTCATGATCTCGATCATTTTGTCACGATTTTCAGGACCCCCAAAGCCAATGTGGACATGCATCCCGAAAGTGAGCAAACGCTCTGCCACACCGCGCATTTTATCTAAAACTTCTCTATAACGTTCTCCCGCATTTACATCCTGCTCCAGCCATGAAGCAAAAGGATGCGTACTCGCCGCAGCGATCTTCATCCCTTTTTTATCTGCCAAAGTCTTCACCGTTCGCCGCAGCCGAATGACCTCTTGACGTAACTCTTTCACATTTCGGCAAACCTGGCTGCCCACTTCGATCTGGCTCTGCATAAACTCAGGTTTTAGCTCCTCTTCAGGGAAAATGAGCCGCCCCTGCTCTAAAAGCTCTTGCACATAAGAGTGCAGATCACGTGTCTCGGGGTGGATGATCTGATATTCCTCTTCAATGCCAAGAGTGAGTGGGATACCGTACATGGATGCCTCCTTTCGGATATGGGGAAAATTTCCCTCAAGTTTACCATTCTTATAGCCCTCTTTTTTCATTTTTTGGATGAAGAGCCGAACCGCACGTGATTTTGGCTGGATACCCTCTAAGAAGCATATTCCCCTTCGATCAAGAGTACCTCGCACCAAAATAATAAGAATCTGCCCTTCGACAGGCAAAAAACTCATCGAAGAGCATCTTTTTGTCGAGGCAGGTGCGAGGCACTCCGTTAAAGCTTTATCCCCAAACATGACCCTGCACATGACCTCCAGCACTGTAGATTATGACCAGTCACCTTCTATACTGCCAGAGTATTTTTCCAAATGAAACTTATACTGATTCTGCCCGTAGACCTATACAGAAAGAATCAAGATAAAAACACAACAGGAGTTTTTCCCATGAAACGATTAACCATTCTCTCTACCTTTGTCATCCTGACAGCTATGCTCAGTGCTTGTGGCGCAGAAGCCCCCGGCACAGCAGAAGAAGGAACGCCAATGCCCACGATCATGGCTGACACATCCATCATCGCTGAAGGACGGCTTGAACCGGCCCAATACGCAGATATTTCCTTCTCTGCTGGCGGTGTGGTTGGCGAAGTCTTTTTTTCCGAAGGTGATGAAGTCGCTAAAGACGATATTCTTGCTCAATTGGATAACGTTGACCTTCTCGAAACAGATGTGAAAAATGCCCAAGACGAAGTAGAACGTGCCGAAGCAGATATTCTGACCGAAGTCGCAGAAGCCTACGAAACCTTGCGTGTTGCTCAACAGCGCCTCGATAATTACTCTATCCCAACCGAATTTGATGGTATGACCCCAGAAGAAGCCGCAGCTGAGATGAAAACCATCGTAGACAAAGCCCGTGCTGATTATGACCCATATTTTGGTTACGATAACCCGCGCGGATATGTCAAAATCTTGGCAGATGCCCTCGAAGACGCCTGGGCAGATTATAACCAAGCCCTGGAGTGGATGGAAAGAGAAGCCAATTTGAAATCTGCAGAAGTTCGTTTAGCCCAGGCACAAGCAGACCATGAAAATCTCCTTTCTGGCGAAGATATTGCGGCGCAACGTAATCTTTCTGCCGCAGAATCTGCGCTGGCAGATGCCGAACTCCGCACCCCGATTGGGGGAACGGTAGCAAGCCTTGATGTCAAGGAAGGTGAATCCGTTGCTATGGGGCAGGCATCCGCTACAGTCGCCGACTTTTCCAATTGGCAGGTGGTGACCACTGATCTAACTGAATTGGATGTGGTTAGCATCACCGAAGGGCAAAAAGTGACCGTCACGCTGGACGCAATCCCCGAATCCCCACTAACAGGTACGGTGCTCTCCATTGGGCAGACCTTTGCCGAAAGCCAGGGCGATGTGGTTTACGAAGTGACGATCTCTCTCGATGAAACGCACCCAAATATGCGTTGGGGCATGACTGCCTTGGTTGAGTTTATAGAATAGAGAGACGGAAAGCGTAAAACGTATTGTGTAAAGCTTTGTCCTCGCAAAATCATTACGAAATACGCAATACGCGGTACGCACAGGAGTTTCTTATGCTAACCTTACCCTTTACAAAAAACGGCAAGAAGCCAGCCGAATCAAATGGCTACCCGCTTATTTCTTTACGTGGCGTGGACAAGCTCTATAAAACAGCAGTTGGTGATTTTCCTGCTCTCGTAGATGTAGATCTGGATATCAAAGCTGGCGAATTCGTCAGCGTGATCGGGAAATCCGGGAGTGGAAAGACAACCTTGCTCAACATGGTCACTGGTATCGACCGCCCATCTGCAGGTGAAGTTTGGGTGAATGAAACTGCTGTTCATGAATTAGGTGAAAATAAGATGGCGCGCTGGCGCGGGATCAATCTGGGCATTGTTTTCCAGTTCTTCCAACTACTACCTATGCTCTCTGTGATCGAAAATATCATGCTCCCGATGGATTTTTGCAAAACATTCCCGAAGAATGAGCGCAAAGATCGTGCATTAGATTTGCTGGACCAAATGGAATTAGCTGACCATGCATTCAAGCTCCCTACTGCTCTCTCTGGTGGTCAGCAACAACGTGTTGCGATTGCGCGTGGATTGGCGAATGACCCTCCCGTAATCATCGCTGATGAACCAACCGGAAACCTTGACTCAAAAACAGCCGAGCGTGTATTTGAAATGTTCAATAATCTCGTCGCACAAGGAAAAACCATCATTATCGTTACCCACGACAATGAAATGGCAAAGCGAGCATCCCGAGTTGCCCTAATTGCAGATGGAAAGATCGTCAGTGATAAACCTAACGGCAAGCCCGTGCCCCCCTCTAACTCCCCCCGCTTGCAGGGGGAGAACAGTTCCTCCCCCGTTTCACGGGGGAGGCTAGGTGGGGGTAAAGCATGAGCAGCCGCTGGAAAAAAGTTTGGGCAGATTTCTGGAGCAATAAAACCCGTACTTTTTTGATGATCCTGACCATCATCGCCGGAACTTTTGCAGTTGGGCTAAATAATACTCTCGGCTTGCAAATGAACAGGGATATGGATGCAGATTTTCTCTCTGCAAATCCCTCTGAAGCGACCCTTTACGTTTCCCCCGTTGATGACGATATGCTCGCTGCGTTGGAAGATATTGAAGGTGTTGGAGCAATTGAAGGTCGCAGCGATGTGACCGCTCAGCTTGTTCAAGATGATGGGAAGAAAGTGGTTATCAACTTTGACGGGATCAAAGACCCCGCCGAAATTACCGTCAATTTGCTTAAACCAGACAACCCCAATGACATAACTTTGCCCACAATAAGCGACAAAGAAGTTCTGCTTGACGAGACGGCAAAATCTCTGGGCTATGAAATCGGCGATATGCTCAAGATTGAACTGAGCAGCGGAAAAATGCGCCAATTGCGCCTTGCGGGTTATGTCCACAGCGTGACAACCATTCCCTATGCCATGATGGGGCAGGCCCAAGCTTTTGTGAATCCCGAAACCCTTGAGTGGATGGGCGGCACATCAGAGTATTACACCAAACTCAATCTCAGTGTCGCAGAAAACCCTACCGACCAACAGCATGTTTCTGATGTGACACAAGCCGTTTCAGATCGTCTTGAAAAAGGTGGCGGAACAACTTACTTTATTCTTATTTTCAACCCCGGTCATCACTTTGCCTGGGATGTAACACAAGGCGTGATCGTTGTTCTCGGCGTACTCGGCTGGCTAACAGTTGCCTTAAGCGCATTCCTCGTGGTCAATACCATCGTTTCGCTCATGTCACAGCATTGCAAGCAGATCGGCATTATGAAAGCGATAGGCGGACGAAACAGGCAGATCATGGCGATGTATATTGTCTTGATCCTATCCTTTGGCGTAGCCGCGTTTGCGATCTCTGTACCGCTCTCTGCATTTTTGAGTGTTGTTGTTCTCGAAGGCATGGCTACCTGGCTTAACTTTAACGTTGGGGCTTTCACCATCTTCCCTCAGACCGTCATTCAACAAGCAGTAGTTGCTTTTGTTGTCCCGCTACTTGCGGCAGTTATCCCGATGTGGAATACGGTACGCATCACTGTTCGGGAAGCACTAAGCGATTATGGGCTGGGCAATTCAGGCGTGAAGCACTCTAAAGAGTACGGGCAAGCCAAAAAGCAGACAAAAGATTCGAGGGTACTCTCACGCCCGGTGCGAATATCGATCCGAAACACTTTCCGCCGCAAAGTGCGTCTGGCACTCACATTATCCACTTTGATTTTGGCGGGCGCTATCTTCGTCGGCGTGATGAATCTTTTTGGCACTTTCGACCAAACCATGCGGGATGTAGAGAAATACTTCCTTGCGGATATCAACGTCTCATTTGACCGTGCCTATCGTTATGAAAAAGTTGCTTCGATTGTGGAATCTGTGCCCGGCGTGGAGAGTATCGAGGGGTGGATGATGCTCGGCGGCGAGATCATCTCGGCAGACGAAACGACCGCGAATGAACTTGCTATCGTTGCCCCACCAGCGGATTCGACCCTGATAGAACCGATCCTGACCGAAGGGCGTTGGCTAATGCCCGGCGACGAAAATGCGATCGTGATCGGTAACCACCTGCTCAGTGTGCGTCCTGACCTGAAAGTCGGCGACACGATCAAACTCAATATTCTTGAGAAAGAATCTGAATGGAAGATCGTCGGTGTTTATAATATCCCCGGCAATGTTGTGCCGCCTTTGGTCTACATGAATTATGAATATGTGAGCCATCTTATCAACTCGCCCGGCGACGTATATTCGCTGCGTATTATCACCAGCGATGAAGATGAAGCCAGTGTCGCCGCCATAGGGCAGCAATTACAAGTTTTGCTCGATGAAAAACAGATCCAGGTCAGCAATATCGAGTTGGCGGCTGAATGGAGATTGCAACAAACCCAGCAGACCGATGTTTTGGTTTACTTTATGCTGGTGATGGCGATATTAACGGCCATCGTTGGCGGGCTGGGGCTGATGAGCACGATGAGCATTAATACCCTCGAGCGGACACGCGAGATCGGCGTGATGCGCGCCATTGGCGCCTCGAATTTCGACATCCAGAAGATCGTTCTTGTCGAAGGCTTATTTATTGGTTTGCTCAGTTGGGCTGGTGGGATCCTTCTCTCTGCCCCGATCACCTCTGTGCTGGTTTATGGCGTGGGCGTAGCGATCTTCAAAACCCCGCTCCAGTTTACCTTCGGCATGAAAGGCATCGCGATCTGGCTCGCGATCACACTGGTCTTGGCAATATTGGCCAGTGCCTTGCCTGCACGCAGAGCTTCAAGATTAACGGTGAGAGATACGCTGGCGTATGAGTAGTTTTTGGCGACAAACGATTGATTATAAACAAAGAGACCGAGCATTTTTTAGCGCTCGGTCTCTTTGCTAAGCACAAATGTTTTCATGCCAGTTTGCTTTTGACAAACTCTCTAATTCTTTTGACGATTTCCAACGCATCTTCCGCAATTTCTACAGAAACGCGCACGCCCGGATAACGTACTGCAACAGAAAAATGATCAAGTTGTGCCAAATCTTCGCGTATCGTCTCGAAACTTTTATCTTGCGTCAGACATAAATCCAGCAAAAGAATCAAGCTGTGAGTGTATTCAAAACGAACTTGATTCTTTTGCAGGAAAGCCTTGAGATACTTTTCGGCAGCTTGTTGAGCGTGAAAAGCTGCGGTGTCGGGAATCGGAGATTCCCCGGCGTGTAGCAAGATGTCCACCGATTGAAAATCGTTTTCCGCTTTTTCGAGCCACTCCCTAACCAGTTCGTTCATAAAGAACTTCCCCTTTTTCAATAATATCTATTAAGAACCAGTCGCCAAGCTTCGTGCGTTTTTCGATTGTTTTTTGAGAACGGACGATAATATCCACGCCAAAATTGAGCGTAGGAAGCGATTTTAGAATTTCAAGTTGACTTTCTAGGTCGCCTTTAGAGGTTTCCTTGATGACCAAAAAATCAACATCGCTCCATGCGGAAGGCTTCCCGTAGGCATGAGAGCCAAAGAGAATGATTTTTTCGGGAGAAAAACGCTTTACGATATGATCCACAAGAGCCAGAATTGTCTCACGGGGGATCTGCGTTCGTTCCTGTAAAGGCGGGGCTTGGAAAATTGCTTTCGTTACCATATTTGGATTATACAATAGTTTTCTTTCCTCCTAAGCGTAGATAATGCAATTCAAGTTTGATTGGTGAAAACTCATTTTTCACGAAACAGAGTGAGAAATCTTTTGATTTCAGGGCATGCAACAAAAGTCTGGAAACTTTTGACATATTTGGGATCGAGGGAACGCTGGCATATGAATGGAAGATAGTTTGTTTGAAGACTAATACAGGCCTTGCAAAACTCTAAAATTTTGTAAGGTCTGTATTCATTTAAAGCTTGTATTGTCTTTCGCCTTTGTCATAATAGGTAATATAAAAAGATTTGAAAAGAGCGGAGGGTTTTGCTGTGAAAACGAAATATGCTTTTTTGGTATTCGCGGTTCTTGTGAGCCTGTTGATCGTTTCAACCATTGCCTTTGCACAAGATGGCGGTTTGGTTGAAAACTTCGATAACCCCGAGCTTCCTGCAGGTTGGGAGGGGACACCGAGCATCAAAGTGCGGGATGGAATTTTGATCGTCCCGCCAGAGAATTTCATCGCTGTGCCCGGCGTATGGGAAAATATGGAGCTACGTCTCTTTGTGCGGCGGATGGCAGAAGGGAATTTCGTCATCAGCTATGGAGCAAATGAGCAGGGTTCTTTTCATTTGGTCAGCAGTGTTAGCAGAATTGGTATTCAATATGAGAGTAGCGGGGCTCTAAATGAGATCATGGCGGAGGATATTGAGTATATCCTGCCCGGGGAATGGTTTGAGATCGTGGTACGGGTAGAGCATGGAGAGCATCTGATCTTTGTCAACGGGAAACAGACATTGGGTGCAGAAGTTCTTATGGAGAACTCTGGCGGTGGCGTTTCCTTCGAGACTTTCCCCGAGACGGGTATCGAGATCGATAGCGTGGAAATTGTCGGGGAGGGGCATGGGCAGCCGGATGTTGAAGCCGAAGCAGAAGCCCAACCAGAGCCTCAGCAAGTTGAAACAGGAGCGGATGCGGGTCTTCCATCCGGCGCATGGGTTTATACGGGTGGTCCCAGCGGTGGATTGGGCTACGACATCCGCATGGACCCCAGAAATCCCGATGTGATGTTTGTTACCGATGCCTGGGCGGGCGCTTTCAAGAGTACCGATGGTGGCGAGAACTGGCGTCCGATCAATAATGGCATCACGGCGCGGGTGGGTCCATCTGGCGATGGTATCCCTGTTTTTAGCTTGACCGTTGACCCGAATAACCCTGACACCCTGTGGGCTGGCACGCAATTTGGGGGTGGTGTTTTTCGCAGCGATAATAGTGGGGAGAGCTGGCAGTCGATGAGCAATGGCATTCAGGAACGCTCGCTGACCATTCGTGGATTCACTGTCGAGCCGGGCAATTCTGATGTCGTTTATCTGGCTGGCGAAGTTGCCAGTTGGGAATGGAACGGAACGCCGCTGAATGGGATCGGTTTTGATCTGACAAAAGGGGCGATCTATAAAACGACCGATGGCGGCGCGAGCTGGACACGCATCTGGTATGGCGATAACCTGGCGCGCTATATTTGGATACACCCCGACGATCATAATATTCTCTATGCATCGACGGGCATCTTCGACCGTGAAGCTGCCAATAGTAATCCTGCTGCGCTGGAACCCGGCGGTGTGGGCATCTTACGCAGCAAAGATGGGGGCGCAACGTGGGAAGTATTGGGCGTGGCGAATGGCATTCGTGCCGATGAACTCTTTTTTGGCAGCCTGTCCATGCACCCGACAGACCCGAATATCTTGATCGGTGCAGCGGGGAACGATGCTTATTTATGGGCGCTGGATTATGAAATGGGCGCGATCTACCGCACAAAAGATGGCGGCGAGAATTGGGAACGGGTTTTGGACTTGCCGAACGCCAGCGCGATTGAGATCTGCGAGAAGCATCCCGATGTGGTCTATGCAGCTTCTTTGGGCGACTTTTATCGCAGCGATGACGGCGGGGATAGCTGGAAAATTCAGGGCGGCAGCGGCGATCTCGGGCAGACGGGAGCATCTGTGTGGGGACCCCCGGATATTGTCGCCGGTTTCCCCATCGACATGCAATGTGACCCGAACGACCCCATGCGCATCTTTGTCAACAACTATGGCGGCGGAAATTTCCTGAGCGAAGATGGCGGCGTAAACTGGGTGGATGCCAGCAAAGGGTATACGGGTGCGATCATGCATCAGGTGGTTGTTGCGTCAGATAACCCTGCACTGATCTATGCCAGCGCACGGAGCGGCGTCTTTGTCAGCAAAGATGGCGGCAATACTTGGGCGGGGATGTCTCGCGGCGTGGCGCGCGCGATGGAAGGGCTGGCAATCGCCGTCAATCCGCAGGATTCATCTCATCTGCTCACAGTCATTGGTGATGCCGGACCCGTGCCAAAAATCTCTTATGATGGCGGTCAAACCTGGAAGGAAGCTGAACCGAGCATGGGAGAGAGCAGAATCCATGAGTGGGGCGTGATGAAAAAGATCGCATTTTCTCCCACGCAGCCCGATCTCGTGATCGGCATCCAGGCGGAAAGCGAATGCGATTCGATCCTGGGCTGTGAAGAAGGGCATGGCGTGATCTTCTCCAACAACGGCGGCGAGACCTGGAAAAACGCAAACCTTCAAACGGGGATGGCGATGGAATTAGCTTTCAGCCCTGACGGTACTGCATACATATCCATCTACCCCGGCGATCTCTATCGCTCCACGGATGGTGGCGCGAACTGGGAGCTGGTGGCGCAAAATATTACTTCTGGAATTGAATTAGCCGATCCCGACCCGGAAATGCCAGGTCCGGCTTTGGTCGCATTAGCCATTGATCCGCAGAACGCAAATAAACTCTATGCTGGCTTCATGCGTGGTGGCGTTATGGTCAGTGAAGATGGCGGCGCAAACTGGCGGGCATCCTCTTCGGGGATGATCCCTGAAGCCTCGGTCTTTGATCTGGTCACCGATAGCGCGCATCCCGGGGTTGTCTACGCAGCCTCCAACGATGCGGGCGTTTATCGCTCCACGGATGGCGGCGAAAGCTGGGTAACTCTTAATGACGGATTGCTTACGCGTGCAGGCGTCAGTTTGGCTCTTTCGGATGACGGGACAGTCCTCTACCTCGCCACAACCGGCGGAGGTGTCTTCCGGCTTGGTACCCCCGCAGGAATATCTCAATCGGGTCAACCTGGATTTGAGCCTGACACCGCTCCTGATACATCTACTGAAGAGGGGCAATCTCCCAATATCCCCTGCGTGGGCGGGCTTGCGCCGATTGGGTTGGTTGGGGTGGCTTGGGTGTGGAGGAAGAGAGAGAAAAGAGAGTAGTGCATTGCACCCGATAGGATGCGTTGTGTTTCGTGGTAGGAGAGCGTCACACTACAAGTGTGACCTACGCCTTCACTTTGTAGGTCACATTTTCAATGTGACATGGCTCTATGACGCCTTTTATGTTCACCATGTTTAAAGATGGAGTTCCCCATGCAAAAATCACACACAATCATTTTCTTGATCACGCTGACCTTCCTCGCAGGATGCACCTTCCCTGTTGCTGATACGCCATCTGCACCAGAGTCGCCAGAGATTGAGCAGCAGCCATCCACCGCTGGGACACCCGCCTACGAATCTGAATCCTGGGTAAAGTTGGGCGGTCCTCCCGGCGGCGTTGGATACGATATTCGGATGAGACCCGATAACCCCGACATCATGTTCGTGACGGATGTGGTGGCAGGCGTACATAAAAGCGTGGATGGGGGCAAGACGTGGTTTCAGGCAAATAACGGCATCTTTGCAGACCCAACGGGCGGGGTGCCCATCTTTAGCCTGACGATTGATCCGCATAATTATGACGTCATTTGGGCGGGGACTTATCTCTCTGGTCATCTATACCGCTCGACGGATAACGGCGAGAACTGGGAGCAACGGGATAATGGCATCTTTCACGAGGGGCGCAGTTGGCGTGGGATCACCGTTGATCCTAATCACCCGGATACCGTCTATCTCGCTGGAGAAGTCAGCTCGTGGATGTTCGACGGTGTGGACGGGCAAACGCTGGGCGAAGTCTATAAATCGATAGATGCGGGGGAGAACTGGGAGTTGATCTGGGAGGGAGAGAATCTGGCTCGTTATGTTTGGATAGACCCTCGCAACTCGGATAGGCTCTATGTTTCGACGGGCATCTTCGACCGTGACCCTGCCAACTCGGATAAGGAGAATGGCATCTGGGGCGGCGTGGGCATTTTGCGCAGCAACGACGGGGGGATGACGTGGGAAGTGCTGAACGAGAAAAATGGTCTGAACGGTATTATTGTGCCCAGCCTTTTCATGCACCCTGAAAACCCCGATATTTTGATCGCCGGAACAACGGGTCCCTTTGGCGGGGATTTCCTCGAGACTTCGGGCGTATACGTCACTTATGACGGTGGAGATTCCTGGGAGCAGATTTTGCAGAATCCAGCCGGGGGCATGGAGGCTGTTGAGATAGCGGTCAGCAAGCCCAATATCTGGTACGCAGCGGGGAATGTGGCTGAGCAGGCGACGATGATCTGGCGCAGCGATGATGCGGGGAAGACGTGGCAGTCTTATCCCATTCAAACAGCGCATAGAATGGCGGGCTTTCCGATTGACTTGCAGGTTGATCCCCGTGATCCTTATCGTATTTTTGATAATAATTATGGCGGCGGAAATTTCCTGAGCGAAGACGGCGGCGAGACCTGGGTGGATGCGAGCCGAGGCTATACGGGGCTGCCCGTGAGCGGGATCGGTGCTGCGCCCTGGGATGCGAAGATCGTTTTTGCGAATGAGTTCCGCAGCAACGACGGCGGGATGACGTGGATCGGGAGCGGTGTGATGGCGTCAAGTTTTATTTTCCCGCCTTCGAATGATGAATTGATCATTGCGCCCGATTGGGAAACTCTTTCACACAGCGATGATGGAGGCAGAAATTGGGAAATGACAATTATGCTGGAGCTGGATAAGGAGATCGCCGCCGGGCGTTTGGATGGGGGAGCGCCGATGCGAGCCTTTGCTTTTGCGCCTTCTGACCCACAGATCGTGTATGCTGGTTTTGCAAATCAGGGCTGTTTTGGCGACGTGCCCTGGGATTGCCCAATCTCCTCGCCGCAGTTTCGCCGTTCTTTTGACGGTGGCTATAACTGGGAGATCATCGAAGGTACTCCCTTTGAGAATACGGGCATCATGGCGCTGGATGTGCATCCGCATGAGCCACGCAAGCTTTATGCCGCTACAGCGGTCGGCGTTTATCTGAGCGAAGATGGTGGCGGTAGTTGGCGTCATTTGCAGGGCTTGCGAGATATGACAATGCACCTGCCCAAAGGAGCCGAGCCTTCGCCAGGTGAGACCTTTATCGTCTACGATGTGCTGGTTGATCCTTTTGAGCCTGAAGTCATTTACGCCGCTACGCTGGAATATGCGCTCTGGCGCAGCAAGGACGGCGGCGAGACTTGGGAACAGGCTTCTGCGGGGATGGACCCGAATCAGCAGATGTTCGGCTTGGTCGCCGACCCCAATCGTCCCGGCGTCATCTACGCCAGCACGAGCCTTTCGGGCGTTTTTGTGACGACCGATGGCGCAGATACCTGGCGCCAGTTGGCTGATGGGCTAGATTTCTTCAACATGAAAGATATGACGCTCTCGGCTGATGGCTCGGTGCTTTATGTGGGCACTGGCGGGCGTGGGGTGTATCGCTTGGGTACGCCGTAGTTTTTTGGTACACGGAGTTGAGGGATTGCACGGAGAAATTAATTCACCACAGATGAATAGGGATGAATTTGATGTGGGTTGATGTGTTCAAGGTGGTGCTTTTCCATCTTTTTTATCTGTGTTCATCTGTGGTTAAAAACTTAGTATCTTTTGTATTTGTCTTTCTCCGTGTTCTCCGTAAACTCCGTGTACCAAAATAAAACCTTCGTGCAACTTCGTGTGTATTCGTGGATTCAAGGAAAAGACCATGAAAAAAAATCTTCTACTTCTCATTATCCTTCTCTCTGCCTGCTCCCCCAACACCCTCACAGGCATCGTACTCGATGAAAGTGGGAATCCCCTCCCCGATGCCATCGTGCGTGCGCAGACGACCACGTATCAAACCACATCTGACCAAAACGGAGGGTTCACTCTCAAAGCCCCTCTTGAAGAAAACGCTTATATCACGGCTTGGGTATCGGGATATTACATCGCAGGCACGGAGGCAAACCCCGGCGATGAGATCGAAATCCATCTTGAAGCGCATACCGCCGAAGATAACGAAGATTACGAATGGCTGCCTTCCACCTATCATCTCGGCGAGGGCGAAGATCAGGGCTGTGCTCAGTGCCATAGCGCTAAAAACGCTTTTTCCCCTGAAGCGATGCTCTCAAGAATTGCCCCTCTGCCCACCCTTATTGGGGAACCGTTGAAAGAAGGGACAACCCTCCCCGTAGACGAATGGCTCCTCGATGCCCATTCCCAATCTGCTCGCAACCCACGTTTTCTAACGATGTACACTGGACAAGATGTCCACGGCAACCAAAGCCCGCTCACGCGATATGCCGACAGTCCCGATTATGGACCCTTTCCCCTCCGCCCCGATCCCGACAAAGCTTATTATGGTCCCGGCTATAAATTGGATTTCCCCGAAACTGCCGGGAATTGCGCCGCCTGTCATAGCCCTCTCACAGCAGTGAATAATGCCTATGGCGTGGACCCGACCTCTCTCACGGGAACAGCCCTGGAAGGGATATCCTGCGACTTCTGCCACAAAATTTGGGACGTGCGTCTCGACCCTGTTTCAGGCTTGCCACTGTCCAATATGCCGGGTGTGCTGGCGTACACATTTCGGCGCCCACCTGACGACCATCAACTTTTTATCGGCCCTCTCGACGATGTCGCCCCTGGAGAGGATACCTACTCCCCCCTCCAAAACGAGAGTCAATTTTGCGCCCCCTGCCATTTTTCATCCTTCTGGGATACGCAAATTTACAACTCTTTCGGCGAATGGCTTGAAAGCCCCTACGCCGACCCCGAAACCGGACAGACCTGCCAAGACTGTCACATGCCTCGTCTCGGCAATACGCATTTTGTTCTCCCCGAAGCGGGCGGCCTCGAGCGTGACCCTGCTACCATCTTCAGCCACAAAATGCCCGGGGCGGCGGATAACGAACTGCTGCAAAATGCCCTCACCATGAACGTAAACGCCGAGCAAGCCGATGGCAAGATCGTCGTCGAAGTTGAACTCATCAACGATAAAACGGGACACCACATCCCCACCGATTCGCCCCTCCGCCATCTCATCCTGCTTGTGGAAGTTAAAGACGAAAATGGTGAAAAACTTGAATTGATCGAAGGGAATACCATCCCAGAGTGGGGCGGCGTTGGCGATGCGAGCGAAGGCTACTACGCAGGTTTACCCGGCACAGCCTATGCAAAGGTTCTTGAAGAAATGTGGACAGAAATCTCTCCCACAGGTGCCTACTGGAATCCCACCCGCATTCTCAGCGACAACCGCATACCTGCGATGGGGAGTGATGTGACGACTTATATATTCCAGACTTCGGAAGTCTTTAAGACTTCCGAAGTCTCAGTGAAATTATTCTTCCGCCGTGCTTATATAGAATTAGTGGATCAAAAGGGATGGGATGATCCTGATATTTTGATGGAGGAGGAAGTTCTTGAGTTGCGGTAAAAGAAGACCCTGAGTTTTTTCAAAAAACTCGGGGTCTCATCATCCCAGAAAGATTTTACAACTCCGCAATTACGCCTGAACAATTTCTGAACAACTTTGTCATAGACTGAAGACAGAAATCAAGTGCATCGCTCAACTTACTGATGCACATCAGGCAAAAGGAGAATGCCATGAAGAAAAAAGTTTTTGTATTCGTTGGGGTTATCGGCGCCTTGGTATTGGCACAATTAGCTTGCTCGCTGCCGTGGGAGCAGAATCTGCTGGAAGTGGAGGAAGAATCCTCCTCCCAACAGCCTTCTGATGAACAGCCATTGCCCACGCCCAAGCCGGAAGGATCCCAGGGCGGGAATCAGCCATCCGAATTCTGCAAAGAGACTCTCGTTGCCAACATCAATATTTCTGATGGCCAAGCCTTTGCGCCGGATGAGAGCTTTCAGGTCGTGTGGACGGTAGAAAATACCGGAGAGTGCGCCTGGAGCGCCGACTATGCCCTGAAATTAATGGGGGGCGATATCAACGCTGCCAAAAGCCTGCTGCCGCTGGGTACCCCCGTGGCCCTAGGAGAAACCGTGACCCTCAGTGTGGATATGCAAGCCCCCTCACAGCCGGGCAATTATGTCTCCGCGTGGAAGATGCAAAATACCCAGGGGCGTGAGTTCGGTCAGGGAGAGCCGCCCAATAGTCCCCTGCGGGTGGCAATCAAAGTGCTCCCTTCTGGGCAGGGCAACCAGGGTGGGAATCCCACACCCGTACCCACGCCTGTGCTGCCGACCCTGCAACCCGTTCCCCTTGCGCTGATCCAGAGCCAGGGAGAGCAAGTCACCATGCTGACCGATGAGTGCTATGACCTGCACAACGGCGGCGTGATTGGCTGCACTGAGCCTTATGCCATCTTCACCTATCACCAGACCACCAAGAAAAGCCTGCAAGTGATGGAGATCAAGGGGCTGGACCCCTCAGTGAGATTCGCCGCCGCAGTGAGCGACGAACCCTCCAAAGCGGATTGCGAAGCTGTAATAGGAAGTGGGAGCACAGTTATCTGGCCCCTGGAAGATACTTCGTACTATTGCTACACCTACACCCCCGGTATGGTCACCTATGTTGGCTGGCTGCGCCCGACCGCTCACAACACCAACGGCATGACCTTCGATTACCGCACCTGGGAGGCAATGCCGTAATCCTCCACTTTCGTCGACTCTCCATCGAACTCATGGACCAAAAAGGTTGGGATGTCCCCGATATTGTGATGGAAGAGGAAAACATACAACTACCGTAGATAAAAGAGTCCGAGTGTCGTGAAAACACTCGGACTTTGTTTTGCACTATAGATATTTCCATTTCTCAAACATCGCTGCTTGTCCACAATATCGCCCATCTTTATCTGCCAAATTCCACACAATTGCATCTTCAATCATAAATCGTTTCCCCGTAGCAGAAATTCGCACGCCAGAATAATTCTTGATAAACCCGTATTTTGAAACTTCCGCTAATAAACTGGCTCGCTCGGCTTGATTTACTTTTTCTGCTGATTTGCGGGAAGGCAACTTGATAAACTTGCTAAAATCAAGTTCAAATAACTCGAGCGCCGCCCGATTCCCAAAATTAAAAATCGGCTCTTTTTCAGTTCCGTGTGACACTATTGCAAACGGAGCATACCAAAGAGATATTATCCCAATATCCGCTTTATCTTTTGTGTTGAGCAACTCTCTGCCAAGTAGGTTCTTGTAGCTGTTCAACAGTATCTCACCATGAACAGCGTAGAATTCAGTACCCAAAAGTTTTGGCATCCAATCCATTTTCTCAACTCAATTGAAAAAATCTAATAAGTTGATAACCTTCAATTAACCAGTCTAAGAACAATAACTGGCTTGACTCTCGATGAAAAGAGTCGCAATTTCCAATCACTCAACGGTCAATAATTTCCCAATCAACGCGTAGCGAAATTCGCGGCCGCGCAAGGTTTTCAGTGCACCCCATAACCCATAGAGGGTCCAAACTAACATAAATATGAGAGGAACGACCATCGAAGCCATCCCAATCCAGAAAATAGGCGGTGGAGCGGCTTCAAATTGTTCGGGATTTTTCATTAAAGGGATCCAGGTTAAGGCATAGAAGATGCCCCATACTACCCATAGGACCATAGTCAAGATCATTCCAAGTAATTGGAATAGAGCAGCTTGTAGACCGTGATTAGATGCATAGGAAGATTTTTCTTTTTGAGTGAGCCATATGAGAACCCCAACGAGGATGCCCGGACCAAAGATGACGACAGAAGCATGAGCTATCATTGCCATCATGCATTCTTCTCTTGAAGGGTTATTTGACATGTTAAACTCCGTTCGATTGATCGATTATTTAGCGCTGCCCAATAGCGGAAGTTGAGCTGCCCCCAGCTGCGTTGACCCGCAGGGTCAAGAGCGGCGCCGTGAGGCGAAGCGGCGCGTCTCACCTAACAGTTTGCTATACTGGCTAATGGGCGGGCTTAGACTAATTTTATTATACAGAAAAATGCTCACTTTCAGAATCAATTCAAATTATCGGTACGAATCCCACCAGTCAAGTTCATGCTTTGTTGGGCGGCTTTTTGATAAGGGGAACGATTTTACCAATGTAATGACTATATTCTTCCCTTCATCAGATTCTCCAACCAACGTTTGCTAATTATTTCATCGACTTGACGATCTAGCTTGCTGTATTTAATTTAGAGAGTAACCTATTAAGTACCGCAGGACCCATTGAAAAGACAAAAGGGTAAGCCTACCATTGAGAAGAAAATCCACATCAATGGTAAAGGCAGGAAGGCAATTAGATTGAAGATTAAACCCAGGACAGAAAAAAGCCTCTTTCGATTCTTCTCGATCAATCCCGCAATTCCAAATCCCATGCCTAGTATACAACCTATCGGCAAAACGCAGTAGATTAGGGAATAATCAAGCCAACCAGTTGCATTCGTGACCAAGCTGGGAGTCTGAATAGTCATGCGCAGAAACTCAATAATAATAATAACTACGGATATCAAAAATGAAATGATTCCCCGCTTCGAATAACCAGGTGTTTGATCTTGCTTGGTGAGTTCGGGATTATCCATATTATTCTCCCAAAATTATAAAGTGATCATTTGCCAAATTTGCAGAAGACTTCAATTATGAGCCACCCAATGGCGGAAGTTGAACTGCCCCCCCCAGCTACGTTGACCCGTAGGGTCAAGAGCAGCGCCGTGGGGTGAAGCGGAGCGAGTGCCTCGCCTGACTCTTTCCATTATACAATGCCCTAACAAATCCTCGGCAATAACTCTCCTGCAGGTAGATCAACCACCCGCGAGTCGCTGATGGAAGTTTCCGTCACCACCAGGTCAGGATGCTCTTCGGTCACTTTGCCGATATTAGTTGCATCCTACTATATTGATGGGTGCGCATCCTTTCCAGCGCCGTCTCCGTTTTTCTAATTCCAATGGCTACAAGCCATTTATTTTATCCACTCCTGCCAGGCTAATTTTTCTTTTCCCTCAATGCTTATCAAACCCATTGAGTTAAAGGGTTCAAAAATGCTGAAATCATACATAAAACTCCATACAGCAATCTCCACATTCAAATCTTTGGTTAAAGCATAGAATGTTTTTATGAATTCTGCCTGCTCTTCTTCAGAACTTTCCCACCCTGTTGGCGATGCTGCACTATGCCAGCCAATCTCCGTAAAAGCTATTGGTTTTGTTGTATGAGTTTTAATTTCCGTATAGTGATTTTCAGGAATGTCTGAAACATCTTTGTAAAAAATTCCAGGATAGGTTGTGAAAGCGACAATATCTGTTTTAAACCTATCAATCATTTCCCAGTGGGGTTCACTTTCTTCTATTTCCCACATCTTAAGCCCTTTCATCTTCTCGAGCTGGAATACTGTAAAAACCTTGGTGTCTGGGGAAACTTCCTTAATCGCATCATAAACGTTATTGTAAAAGGGGACAAATTCTTTAAAGGCGTCAGGATTTTTTTCAGCAAAGATATTTATCTCAACCCCCATGCCAAAGTACTTTGGTTTAAATTCCTTTACAAATTCTATTGTGCTGTCCAGGTATATCTGTTTGTTTTCTTCGTTAAAAGGCCTGAATAACTCTCCTGATTCTTGAATATAATGCCCAACTTCAATAATTGGAATATAGTCATACTGCGATGCCAACTCTGAAAAGGTTATCGGAGCTTTTTCTTCATGTATTTCAATCCAATCACCAGCCCATAATAAAACATCTTGTGTTTCTTTGACTTTTTCCAGGAAATTTACAAAATCATCCCCGGAAAAACTTTTTGGAGAAACACTTACTCCTTTTAGCAAGCCAGTGATTTGTTGTTGCTTGTCTTGCTGCACATTATTTTGTTGTTGCTGGGTTTCCTTATTCGTACATCCACTAATAAAAGCAACTACGATAACAGCTAATGTCAATAAGAGTTTTGCTCTCATAATGGGGGGCTCCTTTATCTAATAAATATTCTCCCATCACCCTTATCAATAGAAAAAGAAGATGATCTTATATTTGTTGTGATATCAGTATATTCCTCATCGAAGTTAACCGTTGTGTCTGAGTCTGGTGAGCTTACTACAATCCCATTTTCAAATTCCCTGTAATAAGCAGTATTTTTTTTGTAGTATTTTCCTAACGGCTCTCCCAGTTCAGCATCATATTCAGGAAACCACCAAGCTTGACCATGGTCCCTCGGACCAAAATCATAAGTAAAGTAGGTATTGTCATTAAGCAGGCTTAGAGTCAATCCCAGCCTCATTCTTGCCATATCCTTAATGCCAGTATCATCAGTATCAACAGCATAAATGGTGATTCTACCGCTCCTGGCGTTTTCAAGTCCTTCATGGAAAGTAGCGCCGGACGGCCAGCCTTTCTTGAATGGTTTCCCCATGAATTTCTCCAGAAGGAAGCCATCAAAATATTCGGAGTATTCATCAATCAACGACAAGTACCCGCCGGAATTGATGATCACGAGCTTTTTCTCAGTATTGATATTCTTTATCCCCTCCATAAACTCCTTTGTGGCTTCTAGCCATTCTAAGTCGCTGATTGCCTCTGGGCATGGGGAAGTTTCAGAAACCATATCAAATGTAATTCCGTCATGATGCGGCTGGGCGAGAATGTTTTTATAAAAAGAGGTGATAAGTCCTATCCATTGGGGATTTCTTGGATCCATTGCATAGAATTCTTTTTGTTGGAATTCGTCAGAGGCCCAGCCGAAGGGGCATTTTTCGCCGTTTGGCTTTTTCAAGTACATTTCATCGTTTATTTGTATCTCTTGACTTGCTCCCAGATTCCCGAGAATCTCCAAATACCTTATGTAGTTTTTGTCTTCGTTGACCCAGCTTATGGCTGCCCCTGCGAGAATTTTTGCATTAGGGTTCTGAGCTCTAATCATTTGTGCCTCTTCTGCGGTGAACCAGTCACCCATGATGAAATCGTACGGCTTTTTACTCTTTGTAATTTCATCCTTCTTGGCACCCCAGCTTGCAATTTTTGGAAAGTTAAATGACTCTTCAATAGTATCTTCTTTTGTGACTATTGTATCTTCCATTGCTTCTTGCGTTTCTTGAGCGCAGCTGCTGATTAAGATTACAATAACTATCCCAATAATTACAACCATTAATAGTAATTTTGTTCTCATATTGGATGCCTCTTTTATTTTTTAATATATATTCTCCCATCACCCTTCTCAATAGTGAAAGAAGTTGATCTTATATTCGTTGTGATATCGGTATATTCCTCATCGAAGTTAACAACGGTGTCTGATTCTGGTGAACTTACCACAATGCCATTTTCAAAATCCCTGTAATATGCACTATCTTTTTTGTAGTATGCTCCTACGGGTTTTCCCAGTTTGACGTCATATTCAATGAACCACCATGCTTGTCCGTGATCCCTCGGTCCAAAATCATAGGTAAAGTAGGTATTGTCGTTAAGCAGGCTCAGAGTCAGCCCCAATCTCATTCTTGCCATATCCTTAATGCCAGTATCATCAGTATCAACACCATAAATGACAATATATTCGCTATTTGCAGCTTCCAGGCCGTCTGCGAAGGTTGTTTGTAGTTGCTCTCCCAAAAAATTCTCCATGACATAACCATCAAAATATTCAGCATATTCATCGATATCTGAAAAATCTTTTCCTGCATTGAAAATAACCAATTTGTTTTGGGTATTAATTCCCTGAATTTTCTCATAAATTGATTTTGTTGCTTCCAGCCATTCTTCGTCACTGATCGCATCAGGACACCAAAAATTTTTCTCTACAACCATATCTACGATAATCCCATCATGCTGTGGCTGTTCCAACACATGCCTATAAAAAGTGAGTATGAATTCAACCCATTTCTCGTTTCTGGGGTCCATGGCATAAATTTCTTCATGCCCCCACTCTTCTGATGCCCAGCCAAAAGCGCATCTTTTGCCATCTTTTTTGTGAAGATACATATCTTCAGTTATTTGTGTTGGTTCTTTTCCATAATTTGCAACTGTATTCAGGAAAGTCATCCATCCCTCATTATCCCAAACCCAGTTTGCTGTCAATCCCGCCAGTAATATAGCGTCAGGATTATTCTCTTTTATTTCAGAGGCTTCTTTCGGAGTGAACCAGGCAGTCATTACCAAATCATAAGGTTTTCCGCTTGCAATGATTTCATCTTTTTTCGCCAACAAACCTGCTATTTTGGGAAAGTTCGATGTTTCTCCAATAATTTCTTCTCTAGTGATGTTTGTATCTTCCTTGGCTTCCTGAGCACAGCCACTGATTAGGGTTACAAAAACTATTCCGATAGCTACAAGCCATTTTCTTTTCATCTAATTCTCCCAGGTGTAACTTTTCCCAGACATCAGGAACTTCCTTCTTCGCATACGTCCTAAGCAACGACACACAAGCGTTGGTCGTGATCGGGCGCGATATTCTCTTCTATTAACAATACAGGGCTGGAACAAAAAAGTTGCAGGGAAGTTATGACTTGCCACCTTATATTCCTATCCATGATGTAAGGATTGAAAGGCTGAATAGATGAGCTGGTGTGTCAGTGACAACCAACAAATGTATGGCAGAAGATTTTACAACCTCGCAATTGCGCCTGAACAAGTTCTGAACAACTTTGGTATAGACTGGATACAGAAGTCAAGTTTATCAGTCAGCCCACTGATACGCTCTCAAGTAAAAGGAGAATGCCATGAAGAAAAAAGTTTTTGTATTCGTTGGGGTTGTTAGTGTTCTGGTATTAGCACAATTAGCCTGCTCGCTGCCCTGGCAGCAGAGTATACTGGAAGTTAAAGAAGAGCCCTTATCACAGCAGCCTTCTGTAGAAGAGCCTGTATCCACGCCCAATCCGGAAGGATCCCAGAGTGGGAATCAGCCATCCGAATTCTGTAAAGAGACTCTCATTGCCAACGTCAATATCGCTGATGGTCAAACCTTCGCGCCGGATGAAAGCTTTCAGGTCGTTTGGGCGGTAGAAAATACCGGCGAATGCGCTTGGAGCGCCGACTATGCCCTGAAATTGCTGGGCGGCGATATCCACTCCGCCCAAAGCCTGCTACCATTGGGCACCCCCGTAGCGCCGGGTGGAACCGTGACCCTCAGCGTGAATATGCAAGCCCCTTCGCAGCCGGGTAATTATGTCTCAGCCTGGAAGATGCAAAATGCCCAGGGACGCGAGTTCGGTCAGGATGAACCGCCCAACAGCCCTCTGCGGGTGGCGATCAAAGTCGTTTCAGGACAAGGCAATCAGGGTGGGAATCCTACACCTGTGCCGCCAACGCTACAACCTGTTCCGATTGCGCTCATCCAGAGTCAGGGTGAACAAGTCACCATGCTGACCGACGAGTGCTACGATCTGCACAACGGCGGCGTGATCGACTGCGCTGAGCCTTATGCCATCTTCACCTATCACCAGACCATCAAGAAAAGCCTGCAAGTAATGGAGATCAAAGGACTCGACCCCTCGGTGAAGTTTGCTGCCGCGATGAGTGATGAACCCACCAAAGCCGATTGCGAAGCCGCATTGGAAAGCGGGAGCTCGGTTATCTGGCCCCTGCAGGATACATCGTATTATTGCTATACCTATACACCTGGCATGGTCACCTATGTTGGCTGGCTGCGTCCGACCGACCATAATACCAACGGCATCACCTTCGATTATCGCACTTGGAAGGCTATGCAGTAGCTTAACCAGACTTCCAATTTAAGAGAATGATAGATAATAATCCTTGCAATGACTTTACATCTTTGCAAGGATTGTTCTTTTTTACAGATACAGCATTGACATACTTTTGCTCTACACTAAAATAGGACTGCTGAGGGGGAGATACCCCTAAAACAAAGGAGAAACCATGCAAACAACTGCATCCTATCTTGTTTTGAAAGAGGAAACCCCAACAAAACTAAAATTAGAAACACCAAATCGGCAGTGGCTATTTTTAGTTGCGGTACTACTCTTTCTTGCTATACCAACTCTACTGCTAATTTTAACAATACAAAATGGGTGGGACGATATGGTTGGGATTGTGATCTTCGCAATTGTTTTTTTGATGTGCCTTTCTTTTTTACTTTTTGTTGCTTTTCGCTCTGATGTGTTTATTCTTTCGGATTCTCGTCAGATTGTCCTGGAGCGTAGCTATTGGCTTGGAATTGGCGCTTTAGGGCGCAAGCGAGAAAAATCCTGGAGCTTTGATGATGTGACTGATCTTGATATATTATCAGTTGGCACTGCAAAAAGAGTCGACATTGAAATAAATGGCAAAAAAGAATTTGTGCTCGGCTTTGCCCCTCGGGCGAAAGAAGATGCCCAACGTTTTTTCGATGTTCTCCAAAGTTGGCGCAATGGATTAGCCCTTGATGCACCAGAAACACTTAGCATTCTGAACAAAGAGGCTGAGGAGAAAACTATTCAGGAAAGGCTCAAGAATGCACAAAAGATGCTTTTTTATTTTGGCATATTTAGCTTGTTTTCAGGCGCGACAGGGCTTTATACAGATAATATGCTTGACCTATCTTCGACCTTTTCATTGATAAATATCTTCACAGGGCTTCTGTACTTGGCTTGTGCATATGGTGCAAAGCAACGCTCAGAAATTGCGCTGTGGATAGCAATGCTTGTTGTTATCGCCGAACGTTTATATTGGTTTATACAAGCAAGGCTATTCAGCGGTGCCTGGAATTTTAGCTCAGTGCTAACCTGGGTCTTTGCTTTCTTCATCGTAAGTACGATATGGAAAGCTATTCAAAGTATTCGTACTTTGGAAGAGAACCCAAATGCTCAAGGGTTGATCTAGAAAAACGCCCTCATACAAAAAAGATACCGAGTATTTTTGAAATACTCGGTATCTTTTCTTATCTCAATAGCTCTTCGTCTCGAACCTGAACCAAGAACCTAGCGAAGAGAAGTTTGTCTTCCTAAGGAGACATATTTTTTATTCCTTTTTCAAGTCTCTAAGCAATCGGCCAAAAGCCTTATCGTAATTAGTTGAAAAATCGCCTATATGCCGTCGACGTTTAATCATTGCAGCCCAGTCATCGCGGGCATTTAAAACTGCATCATCCAAGCGAATGGGAAACAAAACAGGTTCTCCGCTTTCTTTTTCCTGTTCAATTGCAGCTTCGACTTCGTCTCCAACCCATTCGCTGTAAACAGAATTTTCGGACAGGATAACAAGCAATTTCTCGCGCATTCTAATTTGATGGTCAATTGTTGGCCGAATGCGATCTCCGATTTTCATATCTTCAGGAGCAAACCAGCAACGCACACCATTATTTTGCAAATCATTATGCAACTGTTGGGCAATTCCATGATCTTTATTGCTATAACTAATAAAGCAGGAATAGAACTGAATAGGTTGATCAAGATAGAGACGATGGATTTCGTAAGTGATTTGAGAGACTTCTTCGTGATCTAAACCTAGGGCAAAGAGTTTTGCAGATTCAATTTCTAAATCGCTAAGGCCACAACCGCGAAGAAATTCAGTAGGTATCTTACCTTTCGATTTTCGAATTGTGTCAATGCCAATAGTAGATGCAAGCCCGTGTGAAATTGTCTCAAGACCGACGACTTCACGTAAGTCATTGTTACCAAAATTTATGTTTACAAAATGTCCTAACGTTAGGTTAGTTTTCTTCAATATCGAGTTGCTAAAATTAACTTCTTCGAATCTGGCTTCTCTAAAGTCGGTTTCAGTGAGATTAGTGTAGCTGAGATCGGAAAATAGAATTTCAGTTTTTCTTAGATTGGCCTTGCTAAGGTTGGCTGTGCCAAGGTTGGCAAACGAGATATAAGTCTTGCTAAGATTCGCTTTACTGAGGTCAGCTCCATAAAGAAATGTTCTGCTGAGATTAGTGTTTCTTAGGTCAGCTCCTCTCAAATCGGCGGCAAATAGGTTTGTACTCTCGAGATTTGCTCCATTGAGATTGGCTTTTCTAAGATTAACTTCTTCGAGATTTGCTTCCCAAAGAACAGCTTCGCTGAGATCAATATTTGCATTTCGATTTTTTCTTCTCCAACTATTCCAGTTTTCAGCACCTCGCATAATAATTTCTAATTGCTTTCTATTTGCCATTATTGATT